>JAWCNH010000007.1:0-17792 GCA_038848765.1 Bathyarchaeia archaeon | reverse complement strand
ACATGAAAAAAACGCCACAATCATACTTTATGACGTGGCAAACCTCTGTGAAAATAAAATTTCAATCCTTTTATGGCCGCTCATCAACTTTAGGCACTTCTATTCTGTGACTGAACGAAAAAACTTCCACGAGAATATCAACCAAAAAATGTTTGATAATGGAGTATTAATAGAGGCAGCCACGTCTGGAATTGTTCTCCTCCTTGCTTCAAACCTTGCCAAATATGTTGCGGGCGAGGGCAGATGGGTTGAGAAAATGTATTTTCGCATGGACGCTTCTCGTGGTGAAAGCTGTTTAGACGACTGTTTACAGCTTGGATATTTTGAATTAACGCTAGAACCTAAGCAAAGGAAAAAGTTCTACATTGTAGCGGTTGGCTGCAAATCTTCTGAAGAGGCAAAGAATGTTTTGGCTTCACTGAAGGTGGAATCGCTTTTAGAAGAAGAGTTAAATCGTCGCAAAAAATTGCTTGCAAAGTTTCAGGAGCAGCATGGACGTGTTGTGTTGGATGATTGGTTAAAATGGTTAGTTCTTGCCTCAGACCAGTTCTTAGCGAAACGGTTTTCTTCGCAGACAAAAACGGTTATTGCGGGTTACCACTGGTTCGAAGACTGGGGCAGAGACGCTCTCATCTCTTTGCCAGGCCTCGCATTAGTTACGGAAAAGTTTGATGTTGCCAGAGAAGTTTTGCAAACTTTCAAGCATTACTGTTATAGGGGCATTGTGCCAAACAAGTTTCCAGACACTGCTGGAGACAAACCAGTCTATAATACTGTTGATGCATCTCTCTGGTATTTCAACGCTGTTTTACAATACCTTAAATACACGAATGATTTTGCCTTTGTGGAAAAAAACTTGTGGGACACATTGCAGTCCATAATAGAACATTATGTTCATGGAACACTTCATGACATTCGCATGGATACGGATGGCTTAATAACTCATGGAGAGCAACTCACATGGATGGACGCAACCATAGACAATCAGTCAGTCACTCCCAGAAAAGGCAAGGCTGTAGAAATTCAAGCCTTATGGTACAACGCATTAAAAACTATGAAGCTGCTTGCCAACCACCTTTCACAAACTGAAAAGGCTAGCGAATATGAAAGGCTGGCGGAAAAAGCCAAAAAAAGCTTTTTAGAAAAATTCTGGAACCAGCAGAAAGGCTACTTGTTCGATGTTGTGGGCGAGTATGGAAAAGACGATTCTTTGAGACCAAATCAAATAATCGCCGTCGCTCTGGACTTTTCCATGTTGGATGCGGCTAAGGGCGAAGCCATCATTAAAACCTTAAAGGAGAAGCTTCTCTGTCCCTACGGACTACGAACCTTAGCCAAAGATGACCCTAAATATGTGGGTAGATATGAAGGAAACTGGAACGAAAGAAACAAAGCCTACCATAACGGCACTGCATGGGCTTGGCTTCTAGGGCCCTTCACAACCGCCTTCTTAAAACTCAAAAATTATGAAGAAAACTGGCGAAACTACGCCTTCCAAAACTTTTTGCGCCCCCTTTTTATGGAACAAATTTTCCAAGGCGGAATGGGCTCGTTAAATGAAATATATGATGGCGACCCGCCACACGCCCCTCGGGGATGCATTGCCCAGGCTTGGAGTGTGGCAGAACCCCTTCGCGCTTACATTGAAGACGTAATGCTTGAAAGACCGCCCTTTGAAAGGCAAATTCTAAACAAAGGGAACCGCGTTCTGTAAGGTTCCTATATTGTTTTTGCCTCTGTTTGAATCACTTCGCGGAGGCTAGATGCGGCGTCTTCTGGCGGCAACGTGTTTATGAATATTCCCGTGCTTTTCTCGAAGCCAGCCCAAATGGCAAGCTTTGGATAAACTTCCAAATGCCAATGATAAAATCGGCTTGCGCCCTTGTTAGGTGCAATGTGAAAACCAAAATTATATGGCGGGTCATTCAACAGTCTTCGTAGCCCTCCAAAACACAATCGCAATGTTTTCGCCAAATCTTCAATCTCGCTTTGCAACATGCCCGTTAAGGTTGGTTGATGCTGTTTTGGGAATATCCAAAACTCACAAGCGTGAACACTCGCCCACGGAGCCAAAACCATATAGCGACTTGTTTCCCATATCACGCGTGGGCTTTCAGCCTCTTTTCTTAAAATACTGCAGAAGGCGCATTCGTTGTGTTTGTTCCAGAATGTTTTGCTTGCTTGCAGCTCTTTCTGCAGTAATGATGGAACAACAGGAGTTGCTATTATTTGTGTGTGTGCATGGGAAAGAGAGGCGCCGGCGTCTATTCCGTGGTTTCTAAAAATGGAAACATATTTCACATAGGGTTTAGAAGACAACTCGTCAAGCCTATCTATGTAAGTGTTAATTAGATATGTCAGTTGAGAAAGTCTCGCTGTTGCAGGGTGCTCGTCATGCATTGGCGATTCAACGATAACTTCATGATGTCCAATCGCTTTTGCAACTTGAAAACTTTTTTCGCTTTGCCTAACAGACTTTTTCCCTTCTTCTTTAGGCGTAAAAGCTGGGTAAAGGTTGGGCACGCATCTTGTTAGCCAGTTTTTATGGCGAAAACCATTCTGGTCTCTTTCTTTTTGAATTTTCCCCTGCCTATCCAGATAGACAAGCACTGCTGGCGGAGTCATGTGCTCGTTGCCTGGGCATAGGGGGCATGTTCCTCCCCGTGTTTCGGGCGGCTTCTTCACAAAGTCTACCGGTCTCCGTTTCCGCTCGGTTGCTATGACAACCCATCTGTCTAATAGATAGTCTTTCCGAAACTCATTCATGCCATAACATCCTATTCTTCATGATTTACAGTCGATGGATTTTAGCGTTTTTGAATTTATCTTGTCAAACATGATTTGATGTAAAGAATGTTTATATCCCGTCATCTTTTAAAGAGTTTTGACAATTATGAAGGCTGGATAACCCATGAAAATAGGGGTTCTTGTCGGCGGCGGCGACGCCCCCGGGCTAAACGCGGCTGTAAGAGCCGTTTACATGCAAGCGAATGAGTATGGATACGAAGTTTTAGGCATAAAAGGCGGCTGGGCTGGACTGCTTAAAAAGGATGTTATGCCCCTCAACGCTGACGCTGTCGAAGAAATTCATTCCAAAGGAGGCATAATTCTTTACACTTCGCGTACTAACCCGTTTAAAACTTCGGACGGTCCCAGTCTTGTCATTGAAAATATGAAATCCCTTGGCATCGACGCCT
This sequence comes from Bathyarchaeia archaeon, assembly GCA_038848765.1. Classification (GTDB taxonomy): domain Archaea; phylum Thermoproteota; class Bathyarchaeia; order Bathyarchaeales; family JAWCNH01; genus JAWCNH01. The sequence continues at coordinate 14,595 of JAWCNH010000007.1, read as the reverse complement.
TGGTTGTTATCGGCGGAGAAGACACGTTAGGTGTGGCTTTAAAACTTCACGAATTAGGTGTGCCTCTGGTTGCCGTGCCGAAAACGATTGATAACGACCTTCATGGAACAGATTACAGCATAGGGTTTGACACAGCAGTTTCCATTGTAAGCGAGGCTATTGACCGGTTACATACGACTGCAGAGTCGCATCACCGCACCATCATCGTAGAAGTCATGGGACGCTATACTGGTTGGATAGCCCTTTACGGCGGTCTCGCTGGCGGAGCCAACCTGATTTTGATTCCCGAAGTGCCTTACAGCCTCGGCGAAATATGCGAAACAGTTCAGAAACGTGCTTCTAGAGGTAAGTTTCACAGCGTAATCGTTGTTGCAGAAGGTGCAAAACCCGCGGAAACCGAAGGCTTCAACTTTAAAGACAGAGACAGAGGTGTTGACGAGTTTGGGCACATCAGGTTGGGCGGCATAGGCAGCATTTTAGAAAAACTTGTAGAAACAAAAACTGGAATGGAAGCAAGGTCTGTTGTTTTAGGACATATTCAAAGAGGTGGCTCCCCAACAGCCTTCGACAGAATCCTAGCAACCAGATTGGCGGTAAAAGCCGTACAATTACTAAAGGAAAGCAAGTTTGGGCAAATGTCCAGTCTTCAAGGAAACGAAATCACTTCGGTTGCTTTGCAAGAAGCCCTGAAAAAGAGAAAAACAGTGAGCCCCGAGCTTTACGAATTAGCCAAACTTTTCTTTAAGTAACCTATTTTTTGGCTTGCCGAATAACTTTCTCATAAAGTTCGGTTGTTTTCTTGGCTATGACGTCCCATGTGAATTCTTGCAAGACTCTTTTCCTACCGTTTTTCCCAAGCTGCTCTTTCCTTTTTGGGTCTTGAATTGCGTTTATTATTCCCCAAGCGATGTCTTTTGGCTCGTTGGGGTTTATGTGAAAACCGCACTGGTCTTGACCGCTTGGCACAACTATTTCTCTCATTCCGCTGACGCCGGAGGCACCTACCACTACTGGTTTTTCCATGCTCATGGCTTCTAGAGCCACGATTCCGAAGGGTTCGTAGAGGCTTGGGAAAACCGCAACGTCTGAGGCAGCGTAATGAATGATTCTTTCTTCTTCTGGGAGAAAGTCGAAACGGAATTTCACGGAATCCTGAAGTTTAAGATTTTGAACAAGATTTTCTAAATGTTCACGCATTTCGCCAAGTCCTACGATTACGAGTTTTGCATTTGGGATTTTCTGCAGAATATGAGGCATAGCCATGACAAGTTTATCTACGCCTTTAATGTAGACGAGTCTTCCAATGAAAAGAATCATGTTGTCGTTTTCTTTTAAACCATACATCTGCCTAACTTCACGCACTTTTTCTTTGCTAACATTTTCTGGATTATACTTTTGCGGGTCAACCCCATTATATATGACTTGAATCTTATCCTTCGGAAAACCGAGCCCAATCAGCTCTTCTTTCATGGCATTAGAAACCGTGATAACAAGGTCTGCCATTTGCCCAGCCCTACATTCAATATTGCATATAACCTCTGAGCCGTTTCCAAGAGTTCGCCCCTTCTCCGTGGAGTGAACATGAAAAACCAACGGAACGCCAAGTTCCTTTTTCACGGTGATTCCAGCTATTGCAGAAAGCCAATCGTGCGCTATAACAACGTCGTATCGGAATCCTTCTTCCCTCACAAGCTCGTTAATTATTTTGGAGGCGCTCAAATAGTTGTAAACAAGAAGTTTAGAGAAAAAGTGGAGCCCTCTGCCCCATTTTTTAACGTCTTCCGCAACCACGTCTGGCAAAGAGTCTGTGACGTCTATGTGTAGTGGGCGATGTATTTCGATGCCCCGCCAAAGTTCTCTTGTTGGGAGGCTTCCCTTGTCGTCGTTCATTGTGAAAACTGCCACATCATGGTCTAACAAAACAAATTTTCTCGTTATTTCCGCTGCATATGTTCCTAAGCCTCCAACTATTTTAGGAGGATACTCGTACACTAGCACAGCCATCTTCATTCAAATTCACTCCGCGAAGGCATCGTTTCCAAGGATGTTGATAAACTCGTATGAAACTTTCTTCTATTCAAACGTTTCCCTTCTAAACAAACAAAAATCTGAAAAAGGGATTCAATTAAATATTATGCAGTAAAACTCTGGAGCATGTTTCAAGAATGGATTTGAATCCACTTAAAAGGAAGATTCTGGAAACATTGTGGCGAGAGGCGAAACCCTTAAAACCAAAAGAAATAGCACAGAAAACAGGTTTAGAATTTCCTTCATGCATGATGCACTTAATTGGACTGAAAAGGCTGAAGCACGTTTACACGCCTCAGAAAGGATATTACACAATAACAAACCATGGAAAACAAGCATTAGGTTTCCCAAAGATAAACGCAAAAAAGGCCTTAGAAATACTAAGCCCAGTGCCCACAGAAAAGGCGTTCTATTTCTATACAGGAATTGGCAAATATTTAGGGCTTTATGCAACAAGCCTCCAAGACTTCTGCGACAAAATCCAAACAATAAACATAGAATCACTTAATTTCCATATCCCACGCAAAGATTTCGAACTTTGGCTTGAAGGTTTAGGCGACATAGAACTGGCGAAAAAAGTAAGTTTAATCAGAGAAGAAGGCGTCAATGGAGAAGAACTGCGAAAACGGCTTTACGAAACCGTCAAAACAAGATGCGAAGAACTAAAAAATCTAGGCTAATGGCAAAGAAAAGAGGGTTAGGCTGGTTTAAAACGGTCCCTTAGTTTTTCTAAAACTTGGGCTTTCGTAGTATATTCCATGGCTTCTTCACTTAAGCGGGCGGGTTCAAACTCGCCCATTCTACGCAACGCGACAGCCAGTTCCAACGCTTCTCGACGCGCCAAATCAAAAGCAGGGTCGTCAAACAAGTCGCTAATCATAGGCTTGTCATTCTCGTCACATGCAATCCTTCCATTAACAACTTGAAAGCCAAGCGCCAGAATCCTTGGTGGACCATCGAAGACGGTGCATTGGCTGTGTTTTAATCCAACTGGCATTATTGGACCCCAATGGCTGCCCCTCATCCAACCTTCAACTAAATAACTGTGCAGGAAGGGGACTAAGATTTCTCCAACCGCTGGCAAGCCATGTTGAGCTCGCAAAATGGCGACTGGGTCGTCTTTTCCAACATATCTGCCTGCAATCAACGATAGGACACTTGTGCTAGTTGCAGCGCATATCAAGTCGTCTTTTGCTCTCCAAACGTGGGAAACCATGTAACGCCCAACCGTGCCAATAAGCGCCAACAACTCGTACATTTCTTCTGGACATTTTAAAACGGCTTTTTTGTTTTCAATCACGTCTAAAACTTCGAACTTGAAGCCTCCAGCCATGCTTGGATCAATGACAAGTCCAGCTGTGTTCATGGGGTCTGCGAATATGCGGAAAAGTGGATAGTTGAAGGCGCCTGTGGATGTTTTGTCTGCGGCGAATATTACTATTGGGTCGGAGCCTCTTTCTTCGATTTCCATTTCTGCGACACCTGGTCCCATGCCTTTGATGTTTCCGCTGAAGGATGTTTTGAGGAGGTCTTGTCCAGCGCCATAGAGTTTGAGTTCGCTGGCTTTTTTCGACGCTTTTTGGAAAGTGTCCCACGCGAGTTTATGGATTTCCGGGTGGTTTTCGCCTTTTGTGTGAACCATTAAAAGTTCCAAATCATCTCCCGCATGGAAGACATAGTGGCTGTTGATTAATCCGCTTCTTTTTGCGTCTTCGAGGCATTGTGTTGCAATGTTTAGTAAGGGTGAAGGGACAATGTGATGCCCAGTTAGGGAGCCTACGTCGCACTTAATAACGCTTATAGTTGTTTTCTGAGTCAACTCTACCTCTCCAGCAATAGAATTTGTCTCTAATACCCTATAATACTTTTAAAAGATTTGCCTCTCTCTTATGGTATAGTGACGAGCTGTGATGGTGGAAACGTTATGGACAAGCTTGTGGTTGTTTCCGCAAAAATTCCAGAAGAACTTTACAAAGAAATGGTTCTAAGAATCTCGGAAGGCGAAAGAAGCGACTTCATCCGTGAAGCCATCCTTGAAAAACTGCAAAAAATCCCCAGACCTGACAAAATTTCCGAATTAGAAAAGAAGGTAACCAAACTGGAAACAGAAGTTTCTGAAATAAAGAAAACTTTGGCAGAGCTGGAAATCCTTACTTATGGAACAGACAAAGTTAACCCTCACAGTTTTGGCGTAGATGAAATCGACCGGAAAATAATAGACTACCTCCTCCATTACAGAGGCGCCACAACACCAGAACTGGCACACCATATCGGAGTAAACAGATGGCAAATCCTCAATAGGCTAAGAAGAATTCAAAAAGCCTCAAGGAAAGAGTTAGGAAAACCCATAATAGAATTTTATGGCGGAGAAAAGTCTGGCAAAAAGAAGGCATGGTGGATAAACGAAGAAATCATAGAAACCTAGGGAATAAGTAAAAACGCAAAATTTATATTATTCAGACTTTCTAATTAAATTGAAAATTATAAAAAAGAGAAGAATAGAGAAAATTGAATAAAAAATTTAGCAATAATATAACAGCTCTTTTAGCCTTTGTTATGTTGTTTGCGCAAATAGTGCACTCGACATCGATGCAGACCTTTATAACAACAGTGTATACACTAACTAACACTCCTTGTGGTGATGATCTTCTTTGGCAAACTCCGCCTACTGTTTACTCTGAAAGTTTGAAATTTGAAGTACCTTCTGATGGAGACAATAGAGTTTATTACATTATTCAAGTAGGCCTCTATATACCACCTTCAAGTGATGATTATGCGTTTTATTTTGTTACCACAGAAGTTGACGATTGGGTGACAAGGGTAAGCTGCGATGGAATAATTTCATATATGATAACGCCAGAGATAATTCTCCCCTGTCAGAATGTCGTAGTGAATCTTGGCTACCTTTGGGAAGGATGGCATTTGTTAGAGATAGAGTTTGTTGAGCAATGGGTAGCAGGTGTGCTTAAGTTTAGCGTTGTGAGTGACGGCTATAAGGATCCCTACCCCGGGAAAAGAGGCGCCGGGGGTGGAGCTGGAGGGGTATCTCGTGAAGAGGATGAGGAGACAATTAGAACATTATGTGGCGACAAAATAACTTCCAACCCAAAGGAAAATTTAATACTTAAAGCTGATTACACCGAAGCATCACAAAGATTTGTAGGTCCAAAGGCATGGCTATGCAGCTTCAGAATCATTGTTCCAAGTTATGGAGACATTGAACATCGCTATAAAGTAACCACTAATATGACTATACCTATGAGAGATAGGTATTTCCTTACAGGTTACGCTAACGACTTCATCGATGACATACTTGTTGACGGCCTCTTATGGCCGCATTGGGAGTGGTGGAGCGGCGAACAAGCCAAATCTATTTATGGGTGGGGTGATGGGTTTTGCTATCGGCTGGGAGATTGGCTTGAGAAGGATTGGTATGTCCTTAAATTTGACTTTGGAAATTATGAAGGAGATGCCAAGCTAGAATTCCAAGTTATTTCATTTACTAACGAAAAGGACAAAATAGGTCGCCCAAAATTCTGGGCTCATGTTGAATCTGCTGGAGGCTTTCCTTACACAAAAATACGAGACCGCAAGTTTTACGGAGGTTCAGCGTGGACTGGCAATCCGGGTATCTCAGAGAGGAAAATTGTCGCAGTTCAAGAAATTTATTTGGAGGCACGTGATGGAGCGAGGCTACTAGGTGATGCTAAAGCTCGATTAGAGGTGGGTATTGCATGGCTAGATTTTGACATGGGGATTTCAGATACAAGCTTTGCAATAATGATAAACCTCACATATTTAGGCGGTGTTCAAAAACCATTTGCTGACGCCGTTCTTAAATGGGTCGATGTTGGTGTGGTCGTTCCACATCATGTATTAAAAATAACAGGTTTAGAATTCAAAGATGTACATGGAGGAAAAAGCATTATAAATTCAAATTATGTGATTGTTACGGGCGCTTTAATATCTGCAGCCACATTTCTTGCAAGTCAATATAGTATTCCAGTAGGAGCCATGACCGGAATTATCCTTGGAGGGACTACGGTAAATAGTATATTCTATTATGTAGCTGGAATCCAAGAAACACCTTGCGGCGGGGTTGATTTTAACGATTATGCTCTCTGGGCATGGTGGGAAACTATAGGACCTGTTTCTCAAGGAAATTCGGTGAGTGAAATAATATTTGTAAGGGTAGACCCGATAGAAGAGACAACTTGTGGGCTGCTGACGGTTAGTTTCAAGGGTGAGATCATTTCTGGTTACTCTTCGGCGATCCTGTGGTACACTATAAGATTTCCCATTCATGTGCTAAGGTGATATTATGGTGGACATAGCAGTTGCAGCGATTGTAGGTAAAAATATCGCCTTAAAGAGAATTGAGAATAAATTGCGTAAAAAAGGTGCCATTTCAGAAAAATCTAGAGTTGATCCAAAGGAAGCGGGATTGACAAAAAGGGAGCTAGGATGGATTGAGCGCTTAGTAGAGGAGGGCAAGTTAGGAAAAGCTGAAGATGGTAAAATTTGGTGGAAAGAATAAACCACTGCTAAATAAATCGCGTAACCAAAGCTCAAAATCTTTACATTTCCTCTTTTTTATGACCAAAGAGATTAAGCAGTAGGCTTTGTTAATTTGTCCACTTCTTTTACTGCATTCAACGCAACTTCAAGCATATCGTCATCAGGCTTTCTTGTGGTTAAATATTGTAGTCCCAAGCCTGGCAGTGTCAAAATTTTCATTATTGGGGAGTTTTTGTATCTGTCGCTTAATTTTAAAATTTCGTATGATATGGCGCTTATGAGTGGGATTAGAAGTATTCTGTAGGATAGTGTTATCCAGAAACCTAGGTTTGGCATTATGGAGAACACTAAAATGCTTATGACTGTGACTATGAGAAGGAAGGATGTTCCACATCTCGGATGCAAACGAGAAAATTTCTTGGCGTTTTCAACATTTAACTCCATACCAGCCTCGTAAGTGTTTATTGCCATGTGTTCCGCGCCGTGGTATTGGAAAACCCTTCGCATGTCCTTCAACAATCCCATCAAACCTAAGTAAACCATAAAAATTGCAAGCCGAATTCCAGCCTCAACCCAATAGAAGGCTAGTCCAACTACGCCTAAAAGGTTGCTTAAGAGAAAAGGCGTTATACTGAAAAGGGACACCGCTAAAACCAAAGCAAAAATGACCGAGAGAACAATTTCTTTTGTCTTCAACTGTTCTTTTTCTCCAAGCGAAACATTAGCGGAAAAGGAAAGTCCATTAATGCCTAAATACAACGTTTCGAACAGCGCAACGATTCCCCTTAGAAAAGGTAGTTTTAGGGCGTTATGTTTCTCTGTTAAAGAGTTTATTTTTTCAGTCTTTGTTAGTATTTGTTTGTTGGGTTGTCTGACGCTTATGACCATGTAGTTTCTGGAGCGAATCATAACTCCTTCAATAACTGCTTGTCCGCCGAAAGCTAAAGAGGGTTCGTGGCTTCTTTTCATGTTTGATTTCATGCCTTTCAACAAGCCCTACTAATCTTATATTCTTTTAGGGGTTAATGCCAATCACTTTCATTCTGCAACCGCCTAACTTTTCTTTTAAACGTACAAAAACATCAAATACGTCTTGTGTCAAATTATCATACAGATTAACAATGCTGTCTTCGACATATTCGTATCGCACGGTTTTCAAGGACGAAACAAAACTTGACATAAATTATATACCGCCCAAACTGCCCCATCGCCAACTTCAACTCCAACTTCTCAACAAATTCTTTCAGTATACGCTTCAAACTCCCGGGAAAATGAGCCTGCACGTATTGATTACTGGGAGTGTTGGAACTGGGAAAACGGCGCTTGCACAGTTTTTTGGGCAAAACATTCTGAAGGAAGCGGAAAAACATAAGGTTAATCTTCATTATGTTCATGTTAACTGTCGCCAACAGAAAGGAAGCCTCTTCTTAGTTTTGCAGCAAATCGCCCAACATTTTCATCCAACCTTTCCAAAACGAGGCTATTCGGCGGAAGAACTGCTTCACATGGTCCTGCAAATTCTTGACGACCAAAACGCATATCTAATTCTCACTTTAGACGAAATGGAACCCCTCATACAAAGGGAAGGCTCCGACGCCCTATACAAGCTTACACGCATTCAAGAAAACCGTTTAAACAAGCCGAAAAGACTTTCCCTCATCTGCGTTTTGCGAGAAGCAAAATTCTTTGAAATTCTAGACGAAAGCACGAAAAGCACGTTGCAGCATAACATAATCCATCTCAACCAATATTCCAAATTCCAATTACATGACATCATTAACGACAGAGTAGCCCTCGCTTTCAAGCATGGAACAATGTCTCCAGAATCTGTTGAGCTTATTGCGGAATTGGCGGAAATGGAAAACGGCAATGCTCGATATGCCATTGAGCTTTTGTGGCGTTCAGGAAAGTATGCAGACGTCATGGAGCTTTCAGAAGTTACGCCCGAATGCGTTCGAAAGGCTTCTGCAAGCGTGTACCCGTCTGTACGCAAGGACGAAATAGCCCTTCTAGGATTTCACGAAAAACTTGTTTTGCTGGGTTTGGCGAGACGTTTTAAGCAGTCTGGGAAGGCTTATTTGTCCATGGGCGAGGCGGAGGAGGCTTATGCTATTGTGTGCGAAGAGTTTGATGAGAAGCCTAGGGCGCACACCCAATTTTGGAAGTACGTGCAAGAGCTTTCAGCTTCGGGCATAATCAAGACTAGGCTGTCTGGAAACGACTTTCACGGCAAAACAACGCTTATCAGCCTACCTTGGACGCCAGCTTCAGAGCTGGAAGAGGAGCTTATTAAAACTTTGTATTCAAAGAGGGAGTAGGCGTTGATGATGATTGAGGATGTGTTTTCTTCTAAGGGGCGTGTCAAAATTCTTCGAATATTGGTTGAAATTGGAGAACTCAACATTTCAGAGATAGCGAGAAGAAGTGGGCTCAATTATGCGACTACGAATCAGCATTTGCAAGCCTTGGAAAATGCTGGTCTCGTTAGGCATAAGACTTTTGGGCGAATCCGCATCTACCGCTTCAACGAAGAAAACCCACATGCGAGGGCAGTGAAAAATCTCATTGAAGTTTGGAATGAAAAACCTAGGTGGAAAAGTTGATTCGTGAAGATTTTAGTAGGCAAATAGGCGAGTTCGAAGAAATTTTAGAGAAACTAGCAAAGGAAATCACTGAAGTTGTCTTGTTGGAACGTTTGCCTCCAATGGATTTATGGGGAAAATGCGAGACACATGTGACACGTCTCAGAGATTTGGCAGAGAACATCCGTGAATTCATGCTAGCTTTGAAGCCAGAAAAAGCTTTTACTGTTGAGCAACATTGCAAGGCTTTTGTTCAAGCACTCACAACCTTCAAGGACATCTTATTTCAAAAAAGCTCCGACCCCTTAGCCAATTCCAGACTTGCCTTTGAAGAGTTAAGAGAAGCCTTAAACAAGGGAAGCGACTTCTTGGCTTTGATGAAGGAAACACGCGAGAAACCGTCGCCAGTGATTGAGGCTGTTTTAAAGCTAAGGGAGGCTGTTGAATCTAAGGCTAAAGTTGTCACCATTCAAACAACGAAAGATGTTCAACCAATGCTTGAACGGTTGGCTAAGTGTATTGCAGCCCTAAGAGAATCACTAACAGTTTTAGACAGAGCTTTAGGTGAAGTCAAGGAACGTTTGCGTGTGTTAGAAGAGGAAAGCATAAGATTCAGCTTTGAAGAAAACACAGATACGCAAAGAAAGGCGGAACAGTAGAGCATAAATGGTGATTAGGCATGTCGATGGTTGACGTTTCAAAAAAGCCTGAAATTTTCCGAGAATCAACTGCTGAAGGCATAATTAAGGTTAAGCCAGAAACTGTAAGACTGATTAAGGAAGGGAAAGTAGAGAAAGGCGACGTTTTCACGGTGGCGAAGATTGCGGGCATTTTAGCCGCGAAAAAAACATGGGAACTTGTGCCTTTATGTCACCCTTTACCCTTGTCCAACGTAAACGTGGAAATTAAGATTTTGGATGAGTCTCACATTGGTGTAGAAGCAACAGTGAAGACAAAGGCGCAAACCGGCGTAGAAATTGAAGCCCTTGTAGCAGTTTCAGCAGTCCTCTTAACGATTTGGGACATGGTTAAACAATATGAAAAAGACGAGAAGGGACAGTATCCAACTACACGGATAGAAAGAATTCGGGTAACCCGTAAAATCAAAGAAGACAAAAAAACTTAACCTATGCACATCTTACATTATGCTTCAAGTTTTTATTAAGCCAGACAATATTCACAATTTGGAGGCATAATCTTTGCTTAGGGGATTCTGGCCTTATGTTCTTCCTTTTCCTTTGGACATGGAAGAGCGGCGTCTTATTTGGAGTATTCTTCAATCCCGTGTTGGCATGAGCATTCTTACCCATGTCAAATTGGACAGCTACACTTTCCAGCATGATTTGATTGAGAAGCTGCCCTATTCAAACAAATCCGTAATCGTATATTTGAAAAAAATGGTTTCGGCTGGAATTTTGGAGCAAGGCATGGAACAAATTGTGGAGAAAGAAAGGAAAATTTGGATGAAATGGTATAAGCCAACTCAACTTGGCAGATGGCTTATCCTTTTCTTGAAACAGCCGACAGAAATCTCGGCGGAACTAACCAAAGAAATCGTTGCAGAACTTTTCCAACTCTATTCAAAAAGCATAGTTGAAGCATGCAGAAAATACGGGATTAGCATTGACATGTTCCACAATATTTTAGATGAACAATTTTTGGAAACCGCAAAGAAGACGCCTAAAACGAGGGCGGAAGTTGTTGTTTTTGGAAGCGCTGCCCTAGACATTTACGGTAGAATGGAAAAACTGCCAGAGCCCGAAGAAACAGCGTATGTAGAAGAAACTGGACGCTACATGGGCGGAATGGGCGCAAACGTGGCAGTCGCCCTCGCAAGACTAATGGTTCCAGTGGCATTTATAGGAAAAATTGGAACAAACTCAGCGGGAAGGAAACTCTTACAAAACTTGGAAGAAAACAACGTGGACACTTCCAGCGTCGCAAGAGATAAACTTGACTCGTTGCAAACACTCGTTTTAAGCAATGGTGAAAACAAACGGTATCTTCTAGCCATAGGCTCAAAAAACACAGCCCTCTCACTAACTTCGCCCAAAGAAATAGACTGGGACGTAGTGAAAAACTGCAAAATCGTTTACATCGGCGAAGTCTTCGTTGAAATAGCATCAACCCTAGCCAACTTCGCAAAAACCCAAGGGAAAAAAGTCATTTATAGACCCGGAGCCCCCTACCTAAAATTAGGACTCCAAAAATTAGCCGACATTCTAGAGCACACAGACATATTCATTCTAAACGATGTGGGATGGAAAATTCTAAAGGAATTTTCACAAAGAAAACTGGAAGCCCCAACTAGCCTACTTGACTATGGACCGAAAATCATCATAATAACAAAGGGTGCAGAAGGATGCCAAGCCTATACTGAAACTGAGCAACATACTTTACCAGTTCCAAAGCCCCTAAAAGAACAGTTTAAAGTTGTTGATTCCACGGGCGCCGGCGACGCCTTCTCTGCAGGGCTTATTAAGGGGCTTCTTCAAGGCTGGGAGATAAAAAAGGCGATAACTTATGGACAAGTGGTCTCTGCAATAAAATGCTCTCGAATAGGCACAAGCCCATCTTTTCCAACACTAAAAGAAGTTGAAGACGCATTTCGAAACCTTCCGCAACACAGCATCTAACATGCACACCTTCGAAATGAAAATATTCTGAATCTCGGAAAACTTAACCTCTAGAAAAAACCTACTTAGGTATTAATATTCCACTTAGCGTCCCGTTTCTTTAGAGGAAAAGGGGAACCATGAAAACCAAAATACTCATCCTATTAACTATGCTGTCCCTCGCAGTCTTAGCCGTGACAATAAACACGACAGTTGCATGCGCCCCTCCACGTCAAGAAGAGACGCTTATTGGAGACATAAACGGCGACGGCAAAGTGGACATGAAAGACGTAGGCATTATAGCATTGGCTTTCGGCTCCTCCCTTGGACATCCAAGATGGAACGCAAATGCAGACATAAACCAAGATGGCGTGGTAGACATTAACGACATACTCATTGTGCTATCCCATTTTGGACAAACACAAGCTAAAGCATGTTTTTATCCGCCAGTATTAAACCTGAAAAGCCGTGGCAAATGGATAACATGCTGCCTTCACGTTCCAAACAACTACAGCGCCAGAGAAGTAGACATTTCTTCCATACGAATCGACAACACAATCCCAGTCGACCCGAAAGCACCCTACTGCATAAAAGAAAATTGCTTAATCGTAAAATTCAGCAGACAAGCCCTAATATCTCACATAAAGGAAAAACCACTAATCGACATTGGAAAATGCAGAATGAAAAAAGTTCTATTGACCATCACATGGAAACTTCAAGATGGAACCCAATTCGCAGCACTCGCCAAACTATACGTAATCACCTAACACAGCTCCACTCCAAAACTAAGACGACGAATGCCTACGCCAACCCTTAAACGCAACAGCAACGACCAGAACCCCAACGACCAACAACACCAACACAGCAGTATATATCGCTGGCAATCCATGATTATTTGAGTACCATGCACCACCTACAACGGCGAAAAGAAGACCCCACGCAAACGTGCTGAAAGCTCCCCGCTCATATTTTCCAGGACTTTTAGCACGCAAACCTCCGAGAACCATTATCCAAACGCCATAGAAGGCAAGCAAAAGGGGAATAACGTCTCCCCAGCCGACTGTGTCTGGAACTGTGGCGTTAGCCAACAAAAGAACCGCTAAAATTATGATGAATACACCGATGGAAAGAATTCCTATTGGTCTTCTACTCATGCGTTTATCTCCATGGTTAAAGTTTTTGTCCACATTCCGGGCAGAATTTAGCTGTTGAAGCCACTGGGTGTCCACATTTTGGGCAGTTGATGGTTCCAGTTGAAGGTGCCTCTATTTTTGTTCCGCATTCTGGACAATATTTTGACGCTGCGGGTATTCTAGCATTACATTTGGGGCAGATAACAAGCGCTGCAGCAGGCGCTTGTACAGGCCCGGTGGGTGTCATCACTTGGGGAATAAGCACCATGCCAGTTCCCAACCCCGCGCCAGGGGATTTTCCTAGCTCTTCCGCCGCCTTTTTGACAGTTTCCATGCGAAGAACTTCTTCTGGCATAGTCCTTCCAGTTCTCAGCCAGAATAGGCGTTCGCGGTATTCAGGCGTAGTGTCGATTCCTTCAAACCTGAGGTCAGTAAGGTCAAGTCCCACACGTTTAAAATAGTCGACAATGGCGTTTTTCACGGCTATTGAAGTTTCATCCAGCCTGGTAAAAACCGTGGCCAAGTCATATTTGGAAATTTCATCGATTATTTTTTCGTTTAAGAAGCCTCGCAAGTAATTGTTAACGTCGTTGGTTGTGTAGGCGTTTTGTCCACCTACGACTTCCATGACGAAAAGTTGGGGATTCTCCACTTTAAACCAGAAGGAACCATGAAATTGTAAAGGCGCTAGCTCTGTTGTTTGACCTCTGGCGCCGTATTTTCCAGCGAAAACTCTCGTTGATACGAAAATTACGCTGGCTTTAAACGGTTTTTCCTTATAACCCGCTATGCGAGTTAAAATTCCAGTTAATAAAGGCAGATTCTGTGTTGTAAGCGTGTGTCGTCCGGGACCAAAAGTGTCGTAGGCTTTTCCATCCCTAAAAAAGACGGCTGTTTCGTATTCGTGGACAATAAGCTGGGCTCCCCATGTAATTTCTTCTTCTGGATACCGCCAAACAATGTCCTCTGGTCTTGGGTTTTTCCATTCTATTACTTGAGGCATTTCTACTTCACTCCCAATATCACTTCCTGCCTTTCATCAAACGTTTCTTCTAGAGATTCAAGCATCCCCCTCAGTTTTTGAATATGCTCTCTCGTTTTATCCACTTTCTGTTTCATAACCTCAGCCTTGAAGACTTTTGCCTCTTCCAAAATCTGCACAACATTGTCGATCAATTGATTATCAAAAGCAATCATGCTATCAAGCTTTTCTTCCTCAACCTTCAAAACATTAAAAAATCCTGCATAACCATAAGACGCATGGTTAATTTTTTCGGCGACAGCGTCAAATTTGGCTAAAAGCCTATCCATGTCCGTTAAAACTTCATGTAAGCGTTTATCTGAAAGCTGCTGAAAAACCTCTTTTAGGGCGTTTTTAGCTTGCGACATTTTCATGTAAAGATGATTCCTTATCAGCCTATCACTTTCTCTCCGCAACTCCTTCTCCTTATAGCCCCTAAATCCAGGCAGTTCCACCAAAATCCTCTCAGAAAGCCTCATCTCATCCTTAGCCTTCTCATAAACCCCTTCCTTTTTTACACTCATTTTCATTCCCTTCGAAACCTTTGAATACAATCTGTTAAACTACGCTTTTAAAGTTATACTTAGATTTATGTTTAATGTTTATATGTTGTGTTTTCTCTATCTTATTTGTGTGGTTTAATTGGGTTACGTTAGAGTTAAAGGAATAATCGGTAACCCCGCTAGCACTATTTTTAA
>JAWCNH010000006.1:0-18019 GCA_038848765.1 Bathyarchaeia archaeon | reverse complement strand
ATAAACAAGTTCCACGAAGCCCGCCACATACTCGCTGAATATGAAATCTCAGTGGCAATGCTTAGGATAGACAGCATAGAAATTCAAGATGACAATTTAGAGAAAATTGCAAAAACAAGTGCCATCGACGCAGCAGCCAAGGTTGGGCTACCAGTCTTTGTTGAAGACGCTGGGCTTTTCATTAAAGCGCTGAAAGGGTTTCCCGGACCATACTCGTCCTATGTTTACCGCAAAATCGGGAATAAGGGCGTCCTCAAACTCCTAGAGAACGTTAAAAACCGTGAAGCCTACTTTCTTTCCGTCATCGCCTATCACAGTCCAGAAGAAAAAGCGCCAAAATGTTTCCAAGGCTGCGTTGAAGGCGAAATTTCAACGGAAGAAAGGGGGAAGGGAGGTTTTGGATTTGACCCAATTTTTGTCCCCTTTAAAGGCGGAGGCAAAACCTTCGGTGAAATGTCCCTCGCCGAAAAGAACAAGTTGTCCCATAGGGCTGAAGCCTTAAGAAAATTTGCGGAATGGTACAAGCGTTAAAAGAAGTTTTAAATATGGGCGTTACATGGTGTTTAAGAGCCTCGAAGGGATAGGATTGCCAAAACGGGAAAAGGGGAAATCTCATCCTACACGACCAGTAAGTAAAAGACCGCCCGTATGGTGTAGATATGAGCCGGAAGAAGTGGAAGCGTTAATAATTAAATTAGCCAGAGAAGGGCATACTGCAAGCAAGATTGGAACAATTCTCCGTGATCAGCATGGCATTCCATTAGTGAAGCCCATCATTGGGAAAAGCATTACTCAAGTTTTGAAGGACGCTGATCTCGCCCCCTCTATTCCAGAGGATTTAGGAACGCTGCTGAGAAAGGCTGCAAGGCTTTCAACTCATTTGGAGAAGAACAGGAAGGACTTGCATAATAAACGGGCTCTCCAGGTTATCGAAGCGAAAATTCACAAGCTGTCCAGATATTACAAACGTGAAGGCGTTTTGCCCCCGGATTGGAAATATGAACCAAAAATTGCGTCTCTCGCATAAATTAAAATGATGAGTATGACTGCCCAGCCCAAAGAAGAAAATATTGGCGCCTTTCTGAAAAACGCTTCAGAAGCAGCTAAACTAATTTTGAATCATGCGAAAAAGGGCGATTTTATCCACGTAACAGCGCATTTAGACGCTGACGGTGTGGCTGCTGCTGGAATTATGGCTAAGGCTTTAGCTAGGCTTGATGCAAATTTTCGTCTCAGAATTCAGCATTGGATTGACGAGAAACAGCTTGGTGAAATTGTTGCTGACAAGCCAGACCTAATGGTGTTTATTGATTTAGGAAGCGGATACCTTGATTTGTTTTCCAAAACGGTTTCCGCAGAAAGCGTAGTAATTCTTGACCATCATCAACCTTTAGGCGAAAATTCAACATCCTTTTTGCAGGTGAACCCTCATCTTCACGGCATTGATGGAGCCCGAGACATTAGCGCCTCTGGAATAGCCTATTTGGTTGCCAAGGCTTTAGATGAATCAAACGTAGACTTGTCTTGCATTGCCGTTGTTGGCGCTTTGGGTGACCTTCAAGACAAATATCCGCAGAAGGCTTTAGGCGGAATAAACACCAAAATTGTTGAAGACGCTGTTAAAGGCGGCTACTTGAATGTTCTGAAAGACCTTGTCTTTTTTGGAAGGGAAACACGCCCCATCCATAAAGCCTTAGCATATACGACAACGCCTTACATTCCAGGAATCAGTGGCGAAGAAGACAAAAGCTTGGCTTTCCTTGTCAATTTAGGCATCACGCCCAAACATGGAGACAAGTGGCGGGCTCTGCGAGACCTTTCAGAAGAGGAAAAGAGAAAACTATGTTCCGCCCTAACAGAATATCTCGCTCAAAAAGGCTTAGCTAGCGGTACATTAGACCTTGTTGGGCATGTTTACACTTTAACAAAGGAGGAACCGTGGACTCCGCTTAGGGATGCGAGAGAATTTGCAGTTTTACTAAACGCCACGGGAAGACTGGACAAGCCGAGTTTAGGCGTAGCCATATGCATGGGTGATAGAACCACGGCTTTAGATGAGGCAAGCAAAGTTTTAGAAGAATATCGAGGAACAATTACAAAATATTTGAGTTGGCTTTATGAAAAGCCGAACCGCATAGAAGAATTAAACAACATTTATGTTGTAAGAGGCGAAAACTTCATCAACGAAAAAGTTATTGGAACCCTATCCTCCATTCTCTCTACAAGCTTGCCAAAACTGGAAAAACCCTTAATCGCCTACGCTTTCTCGCTGGAAGACAATTTGGCAAAATTTTCCGCGCGCACGTTGGATATTATGACGCAGAGAGGATTAAACCTTGGACAAATTTTGCAAACAGCAGCTGAAAAACATTCTGGACGCGGCGGGGGACATGACATTGCTGCAGGGGCTCAAGTGCCTATAGAAAAACTTGAAGAATTTATTAGGACAGTTGATGAGTTGGTGGGTAAACAGTTTGGAAAACATGCGGATGGAAGCTAAAATAATACTTACCTATGAAACTGAACGAGAGGCAAGGTCTGTGGCTAATGCCGTTTCTCCAGACAACTTAGAAACTCCATCTGGCTTATGGATAAAAACCACCCAAAAAGAATGCAAAGTATTAACACATGTTCGATGCAAAACACGGTTGGAGACTTTTACGGCGACGTTGGACGACTTGTTAGGCGCTGTTTCGGTTGCAGAAAAATCCTTCAACGTTGCAAAACGTTTTCAAAGCCAAAGTTAAAAACAACTTATAACATTCATAGCTTATGGTTTCGGGGTTAAACCTTGCTTGACATAAAGCTAATTCGTGAACAACCTGACCTTGTGCGAGAAAACTTAAAGAAAAGAGGAGACCCAGACAAACTAAAAATGCTTGAAGACCTAATCTCGGCTGACAAGGAATGGAGGCAACAGCTAACCCAGTTAAACCAGCTTCGCCACGAAGGGAAAAAGAAAACCATAGAAATCGCAAAACTGAAAAAAGAGGGAAAAGACGCTTCTAAACAAATTGAAGAAGCAAATAGGATTAGGGAAGAGATAGGAAGGCTTGAAAAACTTGTTGAAGAACAAAGAGGAAAAGTGGACTATTTCTTAATGAGGCTTCCAAATCTCCTTCACGAGTCTGTTCCTTTTGGCAGAGACGAAAACGACAACGTAGTCGTTAGGAAATGGGGACAAATCCCAAAATTCGATTTCCCAGTTAGGGACCATATTGAATTAGGTTTAAACCTTGACATTATGGATGTTGAAAGAGCAGCGAAAGTTTCTGGAGCCCGCTTCTACTATCTGAAAAAGGAGGCTGTTTTGCTTGAGTTAGCCTTAATGAATTTTGCGCTTAACGAGTTAAGAGGTAAGGGTTACGTTCCAATAGAACCGCCTTTTCTCTTGCGTAAGAAGCCCTATGAAGGCGTAACAGCCCTAAGCGATTTCGAAGAAATGCTCTATAAGATTGAAGAAGAAGACCTATACTTGATTGCCACATCGGAGCATCCGATTGCTGCAATGTTTATGGATGAAGTTTTGAAGGCGGATGAATTGCCGCTCCGCTTTGTAGGCATAAGCCCATGCTTCAGAAAAGAGGCAGGAGCACACGGAAAAGACACTAGAGGCATTTTCAGGACTCATCAATTTAACAAGGTGGAACAATTCGTTTTCTGTCGACCAGAAGATTCTTGGAAAATGCATGAGGAACTTATAAGAAACGCTGAAGAAATAATTCAGAAGCTTGGGCTTCCCTACCAAGTCACGAATGTTTGCACTGGCGACATTGGAACAGTGGCGGCGAAAAAATATGATTTAGAGGTTTGGATGCCAGCTCAGAATCGTTATCGGGAAATAATTTCCTGCAGCAACTGCACCGACTATCAGGCGAGGAGGCTGAATATTCGTTTTAGGGAGAAGGAGGGCGAAGCGCCTAAAGGTTTTGTTCACACGTTGAATTCCACAGCCATAGCGACTGGTAGAACCATTGTTGCAATATTGGAAAACTATCAGCAAAAAGATGGCTCAGTTATTATCCCTAAGGTTTTGAAGCCTTTCATGGGTGGAATTGAACGTATAGAGAGACGGTAAAACTTTTAATACTTCCATGCAGATTTCTGTTCGCAACGGAGGTTTAAAGTGTCCACCAAAAGCAAGCGTGTTCGAGATAAGTGGCGTAGCAAAGACTGGTATACTGTGAAGTCGCCCTCATATTTTGGAGATGTGGAATTAGGCGCAATTCCAGCGGATGACCCCGCAAAACTTATCGGAAGAGTAATTGACGCCACGCTTTATGATATAACTAACGATTTTGCACATCAATATTTGAAGATGTATTTTCAAGTTACAGATGTGGATGGAAACACTGCGAAAACAATTTTTAAAGGTCACGAATATGCCCGTGACTATTTGAGAAGCCTTGTAAGAAGGAGAACAACAAGGGTTGATGGGCTTTTTAACGTCACAACCAAAGACGGCTATAAACTTCGAGTAGCCGTCTCAGCCTTTACCTTGTCAAGGGTCAAAACCTCGCAGGAACATGTAATCCGTGCTATCATGAAGAAAATCGTGGAAGAGAAAGCTGCAGCCTTAACCTTCGACCAGTTTGTCCAAGAAGTTGTGCTTGGAAAAATAGCTTCAGACATTTACAACGAGGCGAAAAAGATTTCGCCCTTACGCCATGTGGGCATACGAAAATCAAAACTACTTTTTCAACCAACAGTCGCCGCCTAACCCCCACAAACATCGAACCTATAAATAAGGGGGCTATCTGAATCTCTCACAGATTAGATGATTTAAGAAGGCGGGTTTCCAGAGAAGCAGCGGCTTTACTTTATTATGGGCAAGAGAAGGAGTATAAGCAAGCTAAGAAAAGAGCAGCGAAAACTCTTGGAATACAAGTTTTGCCGAGCAATAGGGAAATCGCCGAAGAACTCGACTTGCTTGCAGAAGAAATTGAAGGCGAAAAAAGAAAAGAAAGGCTTATCCAAATGCGAAAAGACGCGCTTCACTTAATGTTTCTACTGCAAGATTTTCACCCGTTGCTCATTGGAAGCGTTTGGCGAGGAACACCGCATAAAAACAGCGACATTGACATCGTCACATTTCACAATGAACCAACAGAAATACTTCAAAAACTACGGGAAGGCAACATCAAAATTGAACGGACAGAATGGCAATCCACCACTAAGCAAGGGCAAAAGAAAACATCCTTTCACATACACTTGACTCTTCCCACTGAGAACGAGGTGGAAATCATAATCCGCAGTCCAGAAGAAATGGGCAAGCCTACAAAATGTGAAATCTACGGAGACATGGCAACCGGCTTAGACTTGAAACAACTGCAACAAGTGCTAAAAGAAAATCCGCTACAAAAATTCGTTCCCTAATCCAGTTCTCCAAACGCCAACGCCTTAACAACAGCGTCCACAGCCACCTTATGCAACAGTTTCCCCTCCCACAACCTCTCTGAACAAAGATAAAAGCCACCCACAGCCTCAAACGTAACCGAAGGAATCTTAAAATGAACCGCATAATAAGTGTCAAGAACATCTTCACGAGGCATCAACAAACGCCCATAAAAACCAGGCCAAAAACCATTAATTTTGGCAGGTTTACCGCTAACATTTTCCACAGCTTTCATGGCAAGTATGCAAATCTTATAGTTTTTCTTTGAGACTTCACCATCAATTTTCGAATTCGTTGAAATAGCACAACAAAAATTGTGCACTGGTCTTCTCAAAATCATGTATTCATATTTTGGATAAAAGTTGTGCAAATCCAAAATGATATGGGGGCTAACCCCCTTAACAGCCTTCTCCACTGCCCTTGCTTCAACACTTTTCTTTTTCCGATGATCCCTGTTTATGTCGCCTCTGTAAGGTTTTCGTGTACGCGCCATGTAAGAAACCAGAAGTGATGGTTTTCCTTTTCTGCACAAGAAATGGTATAGCTCTGCGCCGTCTGGGTTAGCCAAAGGAACAACAGAAACCGTGACTTTCTTGATTATGTCCCTATATTTTCTTTCAGTCAGCATCTCTCTTGCATATTCCAACATGGCTTCCGTGGAAGTCGGCTCGTTTCCATGCTGTCTACAAACAATTAAAAGCCTCTTTCCGCCCTCGCCCACACTAAGAAGCATTATTTCTCTGCCCAAAAGCGATTTCCCCAGAAAAGAAATTCGAGCGCCTAGCTTCTCCAAACTTAACGCTTCATTCACAACTTCCCGATAAGAGCGAAACCCTTGCGAATGACCACACGGCATACTGTTGAATAGCTTCTTTAAACTCATATCTTTTACTCAATATGAAATGGGCTTAAATAGGCGTTGCATCATAGAAATTAATAGGCATTCCAATGCGGGAGCAACAAGCCTCATGGAGATTGACAAAGAAAAATTCAGGAAAATGTTTCCAAACTTGGCTAGAGAAATGGAGTCAAGCGAAAACAAAATCAGCATTTCCTCTGTTCGCTCCGAAGTTGCAGCTGGCGAAAAAGCAGTGTCGGAAAAATTTTTACATTATATGCCAGACGTGATTGACTTCATTCGCCGATGCGACACAGAACAGCAAGCAGAAGAGATCATAGCCTACATGGAAAAAAGAGGCGAAGTAAACCATGAATATGCGCAGAGGCTCCGAAAACAACTCAAAGACAAAGGTGTAAGAAGCTTCGGACCCAAAAAAGAAGAAGGCTACTACTTCAAAGAAGGCGGCTTCTAAACACGAACCAAACAAAATATCTCTAACTAAACCATAAATCTATTGACCAAGCTTGACAAACACCATAAAAAGAAGAGACAAATGGCATTTCCTAAAACTAGGCGCCCGCTGGGACCATGCAACAGTACCAATTTACGAAGCAGCAGCCCGAGGAAAATGTGTTCCGCTATTCAAAACTCTTCTGACAAGTTATTGCAAAAACGAATGCAAATACTGTATCTTCAGGGCTGGCAGAAAAAGCCCACGCATGACTTGGGAACCAGAAAAACTAGCTAAAATCACCATGCACTTATGGAAAGAAGGAAAAATAAGAGGCTTATTCCTCACCTCATCCATCCATGGCGACCCAGACACGGTCACGGAAAGACAGCTGGAAACTTTGCGTCTTCTTAGGAACATGGGCTATACTGGATACATACATCTTAGACTCATGCCAGGCATAAACAGAAGTTTCATAAGCGAAGCTATTGAACTGGCTGACCGTGTGGGAATAAACTTTGAAGCTCCTTCCAGAGACATTTTCCATGAACTTTGCCCAGACAAAGGAAGCTTCAAAGAAGACATAATAAAACGGTTTGAATGGATAGTAAACGAAGCGCAGAAAACACGGAAAGAAAAGGAAAAACCAAAATTTGGCTTCGCAAAAGCTGGCGTAGATACTCAAATGATTGTCGGCGCAACAGAAGACAATGACGTGCAATATGTCTACGTTACGGAGTGGCTTTACAAAAACTACGGCTTAAAAAGAGTGTACTACAGCGGATTCGAACCAGTGGCTCAAACGCCCCTAGAAAAACAGAAACCATGCGCTCCTTCAAGGGAATATCGCCTCTATCAAGCGTCTTTTCTACTGCGAGATTATGGATTCCAAGCAGACGAAATAACCCAAATCGCAAACGACAACGGCTTTCTCCCAAACATTGACCCTAAACAAGAACTAGCAAAAAAGCATCCAGAAATCTTTCCCATAGACTTGAACAACGCTTCCTATAAGGAAATTGTCCGCATACCCCTCATAGGTCCAGTCACAGCGAAAAGAATCATAAACCAAAGAAAAAACATGAAAATAAAATATTTCTCTCACCTAGAACAAATTCTAGGCGCAAATTTAGCCAAAAAAGTGGCGCCTTACGTAGAGTTAAAAGATAAAAGCTTAAACAATTTTCTAAAAGTAAATAAAGGACTCCAACGATAAATAGCAAACACAAAATTTGCAGCATCATGAGGTGTCGCCGTTGAGAAAAAACCGCCAGTTCACATTGCTTTTTGCACTTTTCATTCTGGGCACTTTATTCCTTTACACAGCTTTAACCGTTAAAGCAGCATCATCAACATCCCAAAACATACGAGTCCATGTGGAGCATGTCCTCACAGTTCAATACGGCGGGCTAACAATAATAAACGACACCGTGAAACTTTCAACTTACAATGGAGAAGAAAACATCCAAAACTTTTCCCTAGGCTTCCCCTACCCATACAAATCAAACCTTTTCTACTGTTTCGCCTACAACACAACAAACCCAAACCAAAAATTCAACGTAACATTAGACACAGGGCTTAAAACAAACGGCTATTACGCAATTGGCTATTACGGCGTAACAGTCACTTTCCCACAAAACATTAGACTTACCAGCGACAAAACTTTCAATTTCACACTTTCCTTCATCCTTTCCAACCTACTCTCAACAAGCACCACAGAAAAAGTAATAGTCCAAGACGACCCAGAAACCGCAGTGAATGAAACGCAAACACAAATGGTGACAATGTTTAAGGTGAACTTTCCAGCCTATCCCAGCCTATCTCTTAATGCGGAACAATGCAATGTTAAAGTGATGTTGCCGAAAAACGCTTCTTATGAAGTAAGCTTTTTCGGCTCGAATTATACGCTCACCACATGGGATAACCAGCAAATCGTAAATCACGCAAAAGCTTCTCTTGAACCCCTCGCTTATGAATTTGCATGGTTGAACTTTTCCATAAGCGAAACAGCGCCTGCCCAATATCGCATTCCCATTTTTGAAGTTGGAGAGCTACAACGAGAAATTAGGTTGGATGAATGGAAACAAATCTTCGTCACAGACTTGTTTACCATCGTCAATAGAGGTGCAAAGTTTCCGAACCCGATTTTTATGAGACTGCCCCAAGGCGCTATCAAAGGCAGCGTTTCTGCTTCTGACATTGCTGGCAACGCATTCACCATTACTTTGGAAGAGGCGAACACTACTACTTATCGCATAACCTTACTCACGGCTCCTAAACAGGATGAGACTTTGAAAATGAAGGTTGTTTATCAGCTTCCATGGGACAAATATGTAACTCAGCAAGGGTGGGATAACATTAACCTTAACTTGAATTCTATGAACGATCCGTATTGGGCGCCGAAAAAACTGACAGTTAAGTTAATTTTGCCCGAGGGTGCTAGACTGGTTAATTTTGATTCTGCGGCGGCGGAGACAAAGGTTGAAAGAACTGTGTTCACCGAGACCATATCCTTCATTTATTATAACGCAACGCTTTTCGTAGATCCTAATGTTAGTTTGACGTTTAGTTATGTTCCGTTTTGGAGTTCTTTCCGCCCAACTTTGTGGATGGGTGTTGCTGTTGCTTTGGTTGGTGTGGTTGTTTTTCTTTGGAGTATGAGGAAGCCAGCTGTTGCCGCTCCCGTGCTTAGGATTCCGATTCGTCCAGAATTTTTGAGGGATTTTGTGGATGCTTATGAGAGGAGGGCGAAGGCGCAGTTGGAGTTGGAGTCTTTAGAGCAGCAGGTTAGAAGGGGAAGAATACCGAGGCGACAGTATAAGGTGAGGAAGCAAATGTTGGAGGGTCGCATTGCTTCTCTTTCGAAAGACTTGTATAACTTGAGCCAGAAAATACGTGCTGCTGGGCTTAGGTATGCTGATATCATGCGGCAGTTGGAAGTTGCTGAGGCTGAAATTGAAGGCGCCAACAGGGAAATCGCCAGAATAGAGGCTCGTTATCGTGGCGGTGAGCTTTCTAAGGAAGCCTATAGAAGGCTTAGAGAAGAGTATGAACGGAGAAGGGATAACGCTAAAACAACAATTGATGGTGTACTTTTGAGGTTGAGGGAAGAGATTCCCTAAAAGTTTTTATTTACCCCTTCTTATTTTCATAAAACTTCCCAAAGCTAACAGTTGGAGATGAATAAAATGGTAGAGGTTAAAATTGATTTAGAAAAATGCAATGGATGTGGAACTTGTGTTGACACTTGCCCAGTTGGAGTCTTTGAAATCCAAAGCGAAAAATCAAAGGCTGTGAAACCTGAAGAATGTTTGGCTTGTAGGGCATGCGAAGCCCAATGTCCAAATAGCGCCATCGAAATCAAAGAATGAGAGCATCGTCCTAGCTAAGTTTCCAAAAGGAAGATTGAACTTTCTTCACTTCGTCCAAAATTTTTTCCGCCTCTTTCTTTACATGTGAGTTTATTGAAGGTTTTTCGTCTTGAACTGGAGGGTAATAGATTCCAGCCATTTTTGCAACAACTCCAGAAGCGATTTTGCCTATAAAGCGGAGACTGTAGCCTCCCTCTAAAATTGCCGCAAGTCTATTGTTGCATAGTTTTGATGCCGTTTCCAAGATTTTTTGGAAAACTTGGAAGTATGCCTCTGTGGAGAGTGAAAGTCTCGCTACTGGGTCGCTGTAGTGAGCGTCAAGTCCAGCTGAAACTAAGATAAATTGCGGTTTATACTGTTCCATTATGGGGATAACTATTTGGTTTATCGCTGTCAAGTAGACGTCGTCATTTATCCTTAATGGGAAGGGAATGTTCACGTTGTATCCTAAGCCTTCGCCTTCGCCGATTTCGTCGACAAAGCCCGTCCCTGGAAAGCCTCTTGGGTCTTGATGCAAACTTATGTATAGAACCCTATTTGTGTCGTAAAAAATTTCTTGGGTGCCGTTTCCATGGTGGGCGTCAATGTCTAAAATCAAAATTCGCTCCAGCTTATAATTTTTAAGAAGATGTTTGGCAGCAATAGCCACGTTGTTGAAAATGCAGAATCCCCATGCATAATAGGCGCCTGCATGATGTCCTGGTGGGCGAACAAAGGCGAAAGCGTTTTGACATTTCTCTTCCATGACCAAGTTAACTGCATGTATGGCGCCGCCCGCAGCATAGAGCGCTACTTCAAAGCTTTGCGAGGAAGCAACAGTGTCGCCTAAGTCGAGGAGTCCGCCGCCAGATTTGCAGACGCGTTCAACCAATTGAATGTGCTCTTGCGTGTGCACAAGTTTTATGTCTTCGATGTTGGCTGCCTTTGGCTCATATAAGACGCAGTTCTTGTTTTCAAGGATGCCGCTTTCTTTGAGTTCCTTTAGAATTGCTTTCAAGCGTTTTGAAGATTCTGGATGGTCTACGCCTGGGTTGTGTTCCAAATATTTTCGTGTGTAAATTATGGCTGTAGTCATGTTTTTTCCTCTAATGTTGGGTAAATTTTTTGGAAGCAGTTTTGCACATATCCTTTTATTGTTAGTCCTTTTTTGCTTGCAATTTTTTTGAGAGCGTTATTTACGCCTGTGGCATATTGTATCGCCTTCTTTCTTCTGTTTGCGATGAAGGCTGGCATTCCAAGGTTTATAGCAGCGGTTCTAAGTATCCTTTTTCGTAGAGTGTCGTCTTTTGACGTGATTTTCATTTCTGGTGGTAGGCTTA
Source organism: Bathyarchaeia archaeon (assembly GCA_038848765.1). Taxonomy (GTDB): domain Archaea; phylum Thermoproteota; class Bathyarchaeia; order Bathyarchaeales; family JAWCNH01; genus JAWCNH01. Next base: position 6,642 of record JAWCNH010000006.1, on the reverse strand, counting down.
CTGCGAAGGTTGCTAGTTCAAAGTCGGCGAAGGGAAGCCGTAATTCCACATTGTGATAAGCGCAAACTTTGTTGTCTCTTTCGAAATTCTTTTCATGTAGAGAAGCTATGTCCTTCCACATGGCTTTTTGCAAGCCTTCAAAGCCACATTTGGCGTATTCTGTGAGGTATTTGTGGTACCCCCCGAAAAGTTCGTCGCTGCCTTGTCCAGCTAATAGCACATGAAATCCGAGTTGGGAGGCTAGTTGCGCTGTCCAGTATAGGGGAATAGCTATAGCCAACTGCGTCGTTTCCGCCTCTTCGATTAGCCACAATACGGGGCTTAAAATTTTTTCCACGTCATTCAAAGTGTAGGTTTTTATGGTGATGGGCAGTTCCAATGCGGATGCAGCCTTTCTTGCATGTGAGATTTCCTCTTTCTCTTCTAATCCTACTGTGAGGAGGTGAACTTTAATGTTGCAGAGTTTGGCGCATAATGCGATTAAACTGCTGTCTAAGCCTCCTGAAAAGGCGACCGCCACTTTTTCCGTGTCACCTAGCCTTTTTCGGCAAGAGTGCAATAATAGGGCTTGAAGTTTTTCTGCTGCCTTTTCTATGGTTAGTGATGTGGTTTGTTGTTGTGTTAACGTTTTAGCTGCTCTGAACGTGAAGCCTTTTTCATTTATGACTGCGACGTTTCCTGGTGGGAAAGATTTTGCGTTGAGAATACCGATGTTCCATAAAGCCTTTTTTTCTGATGCTACGGCGCAGATGTTTTGGTTTTCGCCATAATAGAGGGGAATTGTTCCCATAGGGTCTCTGCCAGCTATTATTTCTTTGTTGTTTGCTATGGCGAAGGAGAAGGCGCCGTCTAGTGTGGCTGTGGCTTTAACTGCGTTTTCCTTGTAATTTTCGCCTAAATATGTTTTGAATTTTTCTAGGCTGTTTTTTGTTTTTTGGGCATGTAAACGCCCTTCGAAGGCGAGGGCGAATTTTTGTGTGAGGACTGGTTGTGGCGTGTCTTCTGGGATGATTCGGGCGAAGTTGTATCCCAAGGCTATGTGGGTTTCGAATTGTTTTGTTTCTAATTCGTTTATTTTTTTGGCCAGTTGGACTTGGTTGTGTGTGGCTATGCCGTGCATGTCTTTTCCACGGTGCTGGAGCGTTTTTAATGCTTGGATTGTTTCTTTTGTGGCTGTGTTTTTGTTTTTGTTGAAGACTGCGACGATTGCGCCCAAACGTTGTGTCCTCGAAGTGAATAGAATGTTTGTTGTGGTTAACCTTTTTGTTGGCAAAAGTTAATTTCTCGCATGCGCTTATCATTGCTGAGGGTTTAGCGATGCCCATTCTTCCCATAGATACGGGGCGGTATGGCACTGAGGAAATGAAGAGAATTTTTGATGAGGAGAATAGGTTGCAGAAGATGTTGGATGTGGAGGCTGCTTTGGCTTGGGCTCACGGCGTGGTTGGCAACATTCCTAAGGAGGATGCGGAAAAAATTGTGCAGATGGCTTCTACAAGGCATGTAAAGCTGGAACGGGTTAGGGAGATTGAACGGGAAGTTAAGCATGATGTTTTCGCTTTGGTGAAAGCCCTAGCTGAAGTTTGCGGTTCCAGCGGCGCCTACGTGCATTTTGGCGCCACAAGCTCGGATATTCTGGATACAGCGACGGCGTTGCAGTTAAAGGAAGCCTTAGACTTGATTGAACAGAAGCTTGAGGATTTTGAAAGGGTTTTGATGGAGAAGGCGGAGCAATATAAGGATACGGTTATGATGGGGCGGACTCATGGGCAACACGCGTTGCCAATCACTTTGGGTTTCAAGTTTGCGGTTTGGTTGAGAGAAATCGCTCGTCACATTGAAAGGCTTAGGGGATGCCGTGAACGTGTGGTTGTTGGCAAGATGAGCGGAGCTGTGGGAACGCATGCGGGTTTCGGCGAACATGCCCTAAAGATTCAGGAGTTGGTTATGGAAAGGCTTGGCATTAGGGCTGCGGACATTTCTACGCAGATTGTTCAGCGTGACCGTTATGCGGAGCTTGTTTGCCTCTTAGCCTTGATTGCGTCTTCTTTGGAGAATTTTGCAACCGAAATTCGGGAGCTTCAGCGCCCTGAAATTGGCGAGTTAGCTGAGCCTTTTGAGAAAGCTAAGCAAGTGGGGAGTTCCACAATGCCTCATAAGAGGAATCCCGAGCTTTGCGAGCGAGTTTGCGGGCTGGCTAGGGTTGTGAGAAGCTTGGTGGTTCCAGCTTTGGAGAATGTGGTTACTTGGCATGAACGGGACTTGACGCAGTCTTCTGCTGAACGATTCATCCTGCCCGAAGCTTGCATCCTAACCGACTACATGCTAGCCTTAATGAGGAACATTGTGGCTAACATTTACGTGAATGAGGAAAGAATGCTAAGAAACATGGAGTTAACGCAAGGACGCGCCATGTCAGAGGCTGTTATGATTGCTTTGACAAGGAAGGGCATGAACCGACAAGAGGCTCATGGGCTTCTGCGGAAACTAACAATAAAAAGCGAAGCTGAAAAAAGACACTTCAAAGAAATCCTCCTAGAAGAAGACGCCATTAGGAAAATGCTAAACGAAAAAGAAATTAATGAAGCACTTAATCCAAGAAACTACTTAGGCACAGCAAAACAACAAATCAAATTGGCAATCAACGAAACAAACGTAGAAAAAGTCGCCAGAAGAATAAAAAAAAGTTAGTAGTATTCTGCTAGTGATTGTTGTTCTGCGCTTTTCGTTTCCTTCAGTTTCTTCCATTCTTCTGCCTTTACAAAGCCGCCGACTTGCTCCTTAATTTTCTGGGCAATTTTTGAGCCAATAAGTGGCAAGCCTACTAGCTGTTCAAGGGGAGCCACTTTAAGGTCTTCTAGGCTTTTTAAGCCTGCATTGTAAAGAACTCTTGCCCTAACTCTGCCCACTCCTTCGAGCCTTACAAGGGGTAGTAGTTCCTTTTTTACGCCTTTGTCCATGCGTTCCACAAGCTCAGTCAAATGGGAAAGAATGTCCTTATGCCCAAACAAAACAGCTAGTTCTCTACAAGCGTGGAGAAGCCACTTAGCCGTTTCAATAAGCCTATACAAGTCGCCCGGCTGCACACGGAAACGCTCAATCATTTGGTCCTCGCTTAGTTCTTCAATCCAAGCCTTCAAAACAAGCGCAAGCTTAGTTTCGCCCAAAAACTCTTCATAGGCTATGCTGTCTTCCCATTGGCTTGGCATATCAACCATAAACTCGCTTTGATGCTGGTCAACAAACAAAGCTAACTCGTCAATTTCGCTGGAATAGGGACGAAGCCGAGGAAACATGTCCGGCGTGTGACCAATCAAATGCAAAAAACTAATGTCAGTCAAAAAAGGAGCCCTACGACGCAAAGCGTCCCGAATAATGACTCCAGAAACAGGGTCAATGTAAAGCTCAGAAACCCTCCGACCAAACTTTGTGGCGAAAACCTTCTCCCCTCTCACGTCAATCATTTCCTCATCATACAGAAACTTCAGAATCTTAGCCACAACACCCTTAATGGCTCTGGGGTCATACTGAAAAGCATAAAAAGTCTTGCCAAAGAAATCGTAAACCCCTTGCTCTGTATGGGCGAAGTCCGCTGCAACCGTAGCCAAAACATGACTGCGCAGAATGCGTTCCACAGCCAACTTCGACCACAATTTTTCAGGTTGAGCCAAAACATAACTTTCAAAAAGGTAATCTCGTTCGTCGTCTGTCTTAGCTAACAAAATGGCTTCCCCAACCTTGTCATACTTTGGGCGTCCTGCACGTCCAGCCATCTGCTTGTATTCAAGCACAGTTATGGGATAATAGCCATAACCAGGCTCATAACGCCTATAATCTTGAACAATAACCATGCGCGCTGGAAGGTTAACTCCGAAAGCCAAAGTAGGCGTTGCACACAAGACTTTAATTTTTCCCTCCCGAAACACGTTTTCAACGATTCTCCTATGCCCTCCGCCTAAACCTGCATGATGGAAGGCTACGCCTTGCTGCACCAGCTGGGCTAAATGCTCGCTAATTCTTGTTTTTTCGCCAGTCGCCAAAATTTGTTCCGCAACATTTGCCAAAGCACGTTTCAAAGGCTTGGACAAAACGTTTGCAACTTCAGGCGCAGCCTTATTGGCTAAGGATACGGCGTTTTTCCGTGTTCCCGCAAAAATTAACGCTTGTCCACCTATTCGAATCATGTGCAAGGCAAGGTTTATGGCGGAATTGCTTGTCTGCTTGTCAATTTTTATTACGCTTCCGTCTTTAAATTGAACCACATCATTCAATAATACGCCTTCTTTTAGCGTGACGGGTCTCCATTCCGTTGTGATATAGTCTGCCTTAAGCCACTCAGCTACCTCTTCAGCATTCTTTACAGTGGCGCTTAAGACCAGCAGTTGTGCGTCGGGATTAACTTGCATTAAACGGGCAAGCACAACTTCCAATGTTGGACCCCTTTCAGCATCGTTTAACAAGTGCACTTCATCGGCGATTACAAGCGAAATTTCGTCAATCCAGCGGGCTCTATGCCGCAAAAGCGAGTCAGCCTTCTCATTTGTGGTTACGATTATGTCATATTTTTCCAGCCATGGGTCGCTGCTGTCAAAATCGCCTGTGCTTATCCCTACGCTTACCCGTTTTCCATCAGCCTTGCGAATAACCGTGTATTTTTTGAATTCTTCATATTTTTCGTTGGCTAAAGCTCGGAGAGGCGTTAAATATAGAACTTTCCCATTTCTTTCCAAAACATGTTTGAGGCTGCAAACTTCGGCGATTAAAGTTTTTCCAGAAGCTGTTGGGCTTGCCAAGACTAGGTTTTTTCCGTCTAGAGCTCCTGCTTTTATGGCTTCTTCTTGGGGTGGAAACAGTTCTGTGATTCCGTTTTTGATGATAACTTCTTTTACGGCATCTGGCAATGCGAGTTCTTCGATTTTCACGGTTTGATTCCTTTCACGTTACGTTTTCTTCAGGTATCCTTCTCTGGGTGAATAAATGGTTCCCTCTTTTATTAACTGATTTATTAGTCGTTCAGCTTCTTGAGGATAAATGTCATGTTTGGTTTGTAACTGTTCTATCAAAGCTTTCCTTTCAACCATGCCTGTTTCTCTTTCCAACTCCATAATCATGTTCAATATTAGTTGCAGTTTGTCTCGAAGGCTTTTCGGCTTTCCAGTCATTATGCTGTCGATGTCTATTTTGCCTGAAGAAATGTCGATGCCGACCTCTTCTAGGGACTTTTTCATTATGGCGATTGCTGCTTCTGCGTCTTCCGCCAGAACTTCTTTGCGTAAGGCTGCTCTCGCCCGTGCTTCCGCCAGCCTAACCAAGGATTCTAGTTGACGGGCGGTTATGGCAATCGGCGTGCCTTCAGTTTCGCTTGCCGCTCTCATCTCCAAATAAAAGTTGCCTAAACGTCGCAATGCTTCTTCAGTTAACGTGGATTTGATGTTCTTTGCGTAGCTGATGTATTTTCGAAGCAAATCTGGCGGTATAGGCGTTTCCACTGGCGCAGCGCTTCTCTTGTGTAAGGCAAGAATGTGCTCGGACATTTTTGCGTCTAAATCTTTCTCCGGCACATCTCTTAGGATGAAGATGAGGTCAAAACGGGAGAGAATTGTGACTGGAAGGGAAATATTGTCAGCGACTGTGCGTTGGGGCACATATCTTCCAAGCGCAGGGTTAGCTGCAGCCAACATTGCTGTTCTGGCGTTGAGTGTCGCCACGATGCCGCCTTTAGCCACAGAAACTGTATGTTGCTCCATGGCTTCGTGGATCGCCACCCTATCCTCTGGTCTCATCTTGTCAATTTCATCGATGCATGCGACTCCTTTATCTGCGAGAACCAAAGCGCCCGCTTCAAGCGTCATTCCGCCGCCCTTTTCCCGCAAAACAGCGGCTGTCAAGCCTGCAGCAGTTGTTCCACGTCCAGAAGTGTATAAGCCTCTGGGCGCTATTCTGGCAACATACTGCAGCAGCTGTGACTTGGCTGTGCCGGGGTCTCCTACAAGAAGCATGTTTATTTCGCCGCGTATGGTTATGTCTGGTAAATGTTTGGGGACTCCTCCGAAAAGTAGGTACATTATAGCTTCTTTTATGTGTTCGTAACCGAAAATTGAAGGCGCTATGGATTTTATGATTTTCCTGTGAATCCACGGGTCTTTTGCCAATTCCAATATTTGTTTTTCTTCTTCTGGAGAAATCATCACCGTTTCTGGCTCTTTGCTTTTCACATCTATGAAGTTTGCGTCTAAATGAAGCCTAAAAACCCTTAATTTTCCAACTCGGGGCAGCGTAGGAGGAACTGCCCGCACTATTCCTACTATGGAAACGTGGTCGCCTGGTCTAGCCAGGTCTACTATGTCTCTGCCCACAAGTTTCACGTTTAAAGAGCGGGGAAGCTGACCCGGAGGGAGGTCTTCTGGTCTTTCTTGGATGCGGATTTCTTGGGAGTCTATGAAGGTGGACTCTTCTTGTATGAATTCGAATGGTCCTTTTCTTTTGCATGCTGGGTCGCTGCATTCGAAGGGCGCTCTTAAGAAGGCGCCTGTTTGTTCTATGTAGGTTACGTTTCCGCATCGTTTGCATTTGAAGGCTGCTTGCATAACCATTGGTCTCACTGGTGTGGCGCGGACAATTATGCCTTCAACCATGACAAGT
>JAWCNH010000005.1:0-18350 GCA_038848765.1 Bathyarchaeia archaeon | reverse complement strand
CAATGATGGTTGCAGGTTTGTTTGAAAATGGACCAGTTTTCATACAGAACATGAAAAACGAATTTGCTGAAGCCAATCCAGCAACCTACGAAGGTTCAATAGTGTTTGCAAGCTTTCTACTCATCGCCATTTCCTGCCTCATCTTCGTTTTAATAAGCATTCTGGGAGCGAAACTAAAATTGCCAATAAAAAGAGTTTGGCCAACATGGGAGAGAAAGTTAAGTTATTCAAAGGCAACATCCACAAGAAATTCTATTACGCTTCTAATTTTCTTCTTCATAGTTCTTGTTCCAGCGCTTTTCGTGGCACTTCCAGCGTTTGAAGCCCTATTCACAGTTACTTTTCGCCAAGCGGTTTCTGGAACCGGCATGTGGAGCGAATATTGGCAAAGCCTTATTCTCACTTATCTCTTAGGCGCTGCAGCAACAATCCTAAACATTATAGGCGGTTTGCCCATGGCAATAGTCCTCGCAAGAAAAAGGTTTGGAACTTTACCTTCCACAGTTTTAGATGTGCTTGTCAATGTTCCCTTAATTGTTCCGTCCATAGCTTTAGGCGTCTCTCTCAAATTCTTCTGGAAAGAAACCTTAGCTTTCATACCTGAAATATGGCTGCTCATTTTCGCTCACTTAGCAATAACCTATCCCTATTTCGTGAGGTCCATGGCTGCCGCTATTGAAAGAATAAGCATGGATTTAGAAGAAGCGTCCAAAACCTTGGGAGCCAAACCGCTAGCAGTTTTTAGGACAATAATTTTCCCTTTAACCAAATATTCGCTGCTTTCAGGCGCAACCATGGTTTTCACGAGAAGCGTAAGCGAAACAGGCGCAACCTTAGCTGTGGTTTCAACGCTTAAAACTGCACCAGTCGTGTTAGTAGACTGGGTTAAGCCGAAACCACCGAAACTGCCAGCATCACCCTTAGAAATCGGTTTAGGCTGCGGCTTCCTGATACTGTTCTCTTTTATAATCCTCCTAGCATTAAGACTTGTTGTCAGAGGAAAAGGAAGATATTGATATGCTTAATATAACGATTAAATTTAATGCAATAAATTCACGAGATGACAAAGAAGATGCCTGACGTTCGCCTAGTGAATGTTACAAAAAAATTCGGGAAAATTCTGGCAGTTGACAACGTCAGCCTCCACATACACGATAAAGAATATTTTTCCTTGCTTGGACCAAGCGGATGCGGAAAAACAACTCTTCTTAGACTTATTGCAGGTTTGATTAAGCCAGACGAAGGCGAAATCTACATTGGAGACAGACTGGTGAATGAGGTTCCTCCAGAAGACAGAGACATAGGATTTGTTTTCCAAACCTTCGCCCTCTTTCCGCACATGAACGCTTGGGAAAACGTGACCTACGGTCCAAAAGTGAAAGGTTTCGACATGAAAAAGGCGGAAAGAATAGGGCATGAAGTGCTTGAAATGGTTAAACTCCACGAACGCTTAGACGCGTTTCCAAACGAGTTAAGCGGAGGAATGATGCAAAGAATAGCCGTGGCAAGAGCTCTTGCGGCAGGCGCAAAACTGCTTCTCTTAGACGAACCTCTGGGACATTTAGATGCAAAAGTGAGAAATGAGCTTCGATACGAGATAAGGCGAATGGCGAAAGACTTGGAACTCACAGCCATCCATGTGACCCATGACCAGTCAGAAGCCATGGCAGTATCAGATAGAATTGCTGTGATAAGAAAGGGAAAGATTTTGCAGGTTGGGACTCCCCAAGAATTGTACTTGCAGCCTCAACATTTGTTCGTAGCAAACTTCATAGGCGAATCAAACTTCTTGGAAGGCTACGTAACGCAAACGGATGAAAACGAATTAACAATAGAGCTTCGCGGAGGAATCACCGTTCATTCTTTAGATAAAACTCACAGAAAAGGCGAGAAAGTTGTGGTAGCTGTAAGGCCGGAAGTGTTATCCATCAGAAAGGGAGAAAAGAAAGGGAAAAATTCAATCATAGGCTTTATTGAAAGATTCAGATTTGAAGGCACTAACGTCCGATATGAGGTTCGGCTTAAAAATGAGGATTCAGTCACCGTTATTCAGCCAGCCTTGATGGGAGAATGGTTTGACATTGGAGAAAAAGTTACCATAAGTTTTCCGGTTGAAAAAAGCTTCGTTTTCACTTATCCAGAAAGAGGCTTGAAAAAGGAGTTGGCGCTAGAATGAAAAAGATGGGAAAGATTATTAATACAATATTCATAACCTATAAGACAAATGTTTCTGGCTAAAGGTGGACAAAATGGAAAAATGGTTTGCCAGACGAAGAAAATCCAAAGTTTTAGAGATTGCAGACAGGCAAATGACATTAGCCATAGACACTGTCATTGAACTGGAAAAATCCATCAACGCAGCCCTAAACGAAAACAAAGAAAGAGCAAAATCATCCTTTGAAAAATTGTCAACAATCGAACACGAAATCGACGAGCTAAGAAGAACAATCTTCGAAGAACTTACAAAAGGAAGCTTGCCGTCAAAGGACAGAGAAGACATAATGCACCTAGTGAAAAGACTGGATGAAATGGCAGATCACGTAAAAGACGCATCAAGAGCCGTAGTTCTGTTGGTAGAAGCGAACGTGGTCAAAGAATTATGGGAACAATTTGCTGAAACCGCCAAAGACCTTGTGGCTTGCGCAACAACCCTACGAGACGCCATAGAGAAGTTGGGCAGTGACCCGCAGAAAGCTATGGAACTTGCAAAACAAATCGACATAATAGAAGGCAAAGTAGACGAAAAATACCTAAAAGTAAAAGCGCTTCTCCTTAAACACTCAAACAAGATGGATGCAGCAACCATCTTAATACTCAAAGACCTCATAGAAGAAATGGAACACGTAGCAGACTCATGCGATGACACTGCCGATTACGTAAGAATTTTAACAGTAGCCAGAGAAGCACTATAGCATTTTAAGGCATCCACTTTTTCCCAAAATTCTTAGCTATAAGAGCTATATCAACAATGTCGATTCTGCCATTTTGGTTCATATCAGCCTGCAAATTCCACCTCGGACTCGAAGAGTTTCCTCCAAAGGCCAAGGCTGCGATGGCTATATCTTTCAAGTCAACATTTTTGTCGCAGTTCACGTCTGCAAACATTTTAAGTTTAACAAAGCCATTGACATGAATGTTGTTTGCTACGTTTGTTTCGCCTAAAACCATACTTGCTTCCGCCCCAACAGAATAATTAACATAGGGCATCACACCCAACGTGTTCCATTGAAAGAATAAAGTGACAACTTGACCTTGACTCAAGGCAACGCTTTTTGTCTCGATCAACTTTGTATCATAAAACAACGCAACCTCAAACGTTTCACTTTTTTCTCCCAAATTTCCCACAACCACAGCAACATTAATAGTCCATCCAACATAGGCTTCTGAGGGCGAAACAACATCTAAAACAACAACATCGGAAAGAGCAAAGGGCTTCCAAAGCTCCATCAGGGGGTATCTATCCACGTTATTTGCGTCAATAACGTAGGACGAATCACCAATACCGTCGCCGTTCGCATCTACGCCCTCATAGTCGCTCCAATAATTGCCACCCGAAGGATAACCGTCGTCCCATTCGTTAAAACCTGCCTCCATCAATATCTGCCGCGAATTTTTTATGAAATTGTTATGATAGAAATAGGTTGGAGTAACAATTTCTGGAGTTCGCTGAAACCATATGCCCCGATAATTTCCTTTTATTGTGTTTTCCCGGATTGTGCATGCCCAAGAATCTGAGAGCCAAATACCTATTCCATTGTGGCTGCTAACATGGTTTTTTTCAATGATACAGTCTTCGCAATAATGAAGCCACAATCCACAAGTATTGTTATAAAGAATGTTCAAACTAGCTGTGCAGTTCGTACAAAATTCTAGGCTAATGCCATCAAAAGAGTGTTCTTCAACAAAATTTCCGTTTATAATGCAATTTTGGCAATAATCCAATCTTATGCCAGTATGCGAGTTGTTTTGTATGATGTTTAACGTGACAGAACAGTTTTGGCTAGAACTTAACCACATGCCATAATAATTGTTTCTAAAAACGTTTCCACGAATTTCACAATATTTTGATTCGATGATTCGAATTCCGCAGTGCCCCCATGTTCCACTATGTTGTATTGTGAAGCCTTTAACCGTGACGTTGTCTGATTTAATGAAAAGAACCGTTTCGTCGTATGCGCCATCAACAATGGTGGTTCTCTTGTTTTCGCCTATTAGGAATAAAGGCTTTTGGATAACCACGTTTTCATAGTAGGTTCCAGACGCAACCTTAACGGTGTCTCCCCTCATAGCAGCGTCCACAGCTTCTTGAATTGTTGCATAATCTTCGGGCACTTTGATTGTCGTTGGAAACCTAACAGTCACATACTTGGACAAGGCGTTGTTTCGTGTGTCGTCTTCTTGAGATGTTGGGACGATGAAGCAAGTGATGTTATGTGTGCCTATAGCCGTTGTGCTCCATGGGAAAACAACTGAAACAGAGGCGAGAGTTGCAAGAAAATCGATAGATGTAGAGTTAGCTATGCTGCCATTTATCAGCAACCGCACTATTATGTTCGTTTCATCATATTTTCCAATGTTTAATATCGTGGCGTTGATTAGCGCTGTTTCTGCTGGCTGCACATTTAAAGGCGCCTTTAATTCAGACAGCCACAAATCATGCTCCAACATAGCGTGTGTAATGGCTTTTTCGGCGTTTATTCTTCCAAAGCCATAGTATGGGTCAAAGCCAGAAACGCCTAAGTCATCAGCTGTAAACTGTAACCTGCTTCTCAATTCATCTCTCGTCATGCTTAGATTTTGACTCCAAACTAAGGCTGCAACGCCAGCAACATGGGGGCAAGCCATAGAAGTTCCGCTCATATACCCATAAGAATTGTCCCATATGGTTGAGTATATGCCCACGCCAGGCGCTGCTAGTTCAATCCAATTGCCGTAATTGGAGAACCATGCTGGATTGTCGTTTTGGTCTGTTGCCGCTACTGCGATGACTTCGTTGTAGGCTGCTGGATACATTTTATTGCTTGTGTGGTCGTTTCCAGCCGCTGCCACAATTAGCACGTTGTGGTTGTAGGCGTAGGTTATGGCCTGATAGATTAGAACGCTGCTTTCATAGCCTCCCCAACTGCAGCTTAGTATTTTTGCTCCTTGGTCTACGGCGTGGTATATGGCGTTAGCTAAATTGTCTTCTGTTCCTTCGCCGTTTTCGTCTAGCCCTTTCTCCGCCATTATTTGAACTTGGGCTATTCCAGCTATACCTATGCTGTTGTTTAGGACTGCTGCGATTATGCCTGCGCAATGCGTGCCGTGTCCATGATCGTCCATAGGGTCATCATCATTATTAACCCAGTCATAGCCTAAAGCGGCATAATTTGCTGCCAAATCTGGATGGTCATAGTCTATGCCAGTGTCTATCACTGCGACCAGAGTGGAATGGTTACCTTTTGTAGCGTTCCATGCGTAGTCTGCTCTAATTTTCTTAGGTCCCCATTGAAGATTCCAATAGGGGTCATTTGGGACGAAATTTGCCTTGAATTTGAAGTTTGGCTCAATATATGCGAAAATTTGGGATTCTTGAACTTGTGATACGAAGGCGCTGGAGAAGAAGGTGGGAATGGAAACTGTAGCTGCTTTTATTTTGTTTTTTGTTTTTACCGTGTTAATAAGTTTGCCTTCGAATTTGGCTAGGAGGCTTGAAAGTTCGTCGTAAGCGTTTTGGATTTCCTCTTTTAGTCCAACAACATATTCTGTCGTGTCGAAATAATCTTTTAGGGACATGGCTTCTGAAGTTGGGATGAGTGGAGAATTGATTGATGCGAAGAATATGCAAAGTAGCATTGCCGTGGCTTGTTTTTTCGTTTGATCTCCCTCTTAAGTATGTCGCATGATTTAATATATACTTTCTGCATGCTTGCTAAAGCAGTTTTTAATTCTTAAATAGTGTAGGGCTGGACTAATAGGAGAAAGGGTTTGGTGGGTTGGTATGTCTGGTGTGTTGAGGGAAATTGAGCTTAAGAAAATTCGTCCCAGTAGGCTTAATCCTAGATTGGATATCAATATTGAGCGTCTTAATGAGCTTGCTGAGAGTATTAGGGCTGTGGGTTTGCTTGAGCCTTTAATTGTTAGGCCGTTAAATGGTGAATTTGAGGTTGTTGTGGGTGAAAGACGGTATAGGGCTTCTCAGCAGGCTGGGCTGGATAAGGTGCCTGCTATTGTGAGGCAGTATAGCGACGACGAGGTGGTTCAGTTAAATTTGATTGAGAATGTTCAGAGAGAGGATTTAAGCGCAATTGAGAAGGGTAAGGTTTGTAAGTATCTGTTGGAGAAACATCCAGAAAAGTATCCTTCAAAGATGGTGTTAGCGAAAAAGATTGGTGTTAGTCAAGACACAGTTTCTTTGTGGTTGAGGGCTGCTGAAATTGTTCCGCAAGAGGCTCAGAAGTATGTGGCGCCTTCAACTGTTTCTGGCGAAGTGCCAGAGGGCAAGATTGATTATCAAACGGCAGTTAAAGTGGGGCGTTCGGTTAAGGAGCCTGAAAAACGGGTTGAAGTGATTAAGAAATTGGCGGAGAAAAAGCTTCCTGTTAAGGAGAGAATTCAAGTTATTGAGAAAATTGCGAAGGAGCCAGAAAAGCCTGTTGAAGAGGTTATTGAGGAAGTGGCGGAAACGCCTTGCGAATTGCCTTTTAGGCTTGTTCACATGAAGCCTATACTTGACGGCGTGAAAACTCAAACTTCTAGGACAAGTCTTCCAGACCCAAAAATAAAGGTTGGCGCTGTAGTGAAAGCGGTTATTTCTGAGCCTCATTTTGCAGACTTGCGTATCACGTCTATTGAAAGGAAACGGTTGAAATACTTTGATGAAGAAGACGCTAAAAGAGAAGGCGGCTACACTTTAGAAGAGTTTAAGAAAGTCTGGAAAGAAACCTATGGGGAGTGGGATGAAAACCAACTGGTCTACATAATACGGTTTGAAAAAATAAAATAAATTTATCGTGCTAAAGAAAACATTTTTAATTTGCAACCTTTAGCTGAAATCTAATTTTAACTACGGTATTGTTTAGCTTCTGTTGCTTTAGTTTCATACCAAACCCACAGAAACGTAAGTGCGACTCCTATTATCGTTGCAATTAAATAAAACCACATTTTTACTCCTCACAGCGTTGAGAGCAGGAAATAGCATAAGCTGAATAGAGTTGCGAGATATGTTTCATTTTTAATCTTTTGTTCAGAACTGCCAGAGGCAAGCAAACAGAAAGATATTCTGTAATTCGGTTTATTTTGAAATGTTTCTTTATAAGTTCTAGTGTAATAACCCATCTATGCATTCTGCTAATGTCATGTTTTAAAATTTCATAGCAATCCTTTAAGATTATTTTTGTAACTTGTAGGGCAAATGGGAAAAAACTAAACATTAAAAGGTAAAGGTAGAATTTAGAGTTGTTCGCAAAAGCTGGTTTAGGAAACTTAATAACAATTGTGGCGTCTTTTTTGGCTACTCTTTTTATCTCTCTTATTACAAGAATAGGGTTGACAACGTGTTCTAGAAGATGAGAGCAATTAACCGAATCAAACGTATTTGTTTTCAAGGGCAAGTGTTGTGCATCGCAAATTATGGTCGGTTTAAACCTTCGACAAATGTCAACTCTAACATCACAATTCGTGTCTCTCCCACATCCAACATCAAGTGTATACATAATCATCCAGTTTGGAGTTCAAAATGAGACTTTAAATTTCATTGCGTGTGTATACATGTGACACTCAAGTTCTCCGCATGGGAAGCCTTAAAGGAAACTGCCGTAAAATAAGAATTGCCCTTGTAGGTGAAGGATTTGGAAAGCGCAAGTGCAAAAATCGTTAAAATCGGGATTTTCAAATGTGGTAACATAGCTTCTTCGCCTTTAATTGAGCTTCTCCTAGACGAGTTGGCTGATAGGCAGGACATTAAAATTCGGATAGTAAGCACGGGCTCAAAAATGGGTGTGGAAGATGTTGAAGAAGCTTTGCCGAAACTGTTTGAATTTAACCCAAACCTTTTGGTTTTCACGTCGCCTAACATGTCCATTCCTGGACCAGCGAAAGTTAGAGAGACAATATCAAACAGCAAACTGCCCTGCATAGCTGTTTCCGATGCGCCTACAAAGCGTGTTAAGGGAGAAATGGAAAAGCAAGGTTTAGGCTATATAATCGTTACTGGAGACCCACTTATCGGGGCGAGAAGAGAGTTTTTAGACCCAGTGGAAATGGCTATTTTCAATTCCAACATTATTAAAGTGCTTGCCATAACAGGCGTTTACAGGATTGTCCATCAAGAAATCGACAAGTTAATCCATGCAGTCAAAATGGGCTTAAACCCAGTTTTGCCTAGGCTTGTTATTGACGCCAACACTATCAGAGACAAATCTGATTTTATTAACCCGTATGCAAAAGCAAAAGCTATCGCAGCGTATGAGATGACTGAGAAGATAGCTGAAATAAACACTCAAGCATGTTTCGTTGAGAAAGAAAGCGACAAGTATCTTCCCCTTGTGGCTTGCGCCCACGAAATAGCCCAAACAGCAGCCAGGTTGGCTGAAGAGGCAAGAGAAATTGAAAAATACGGCGACACTTTAGTTAGGAAACCGCATTCAAAAGATGGAAAACTCAAAATAAAATCTAAATTCATGTCTCCTTTGGCTTTCTATGAGGAGAAGGGGTAAGTTTTCGTAAAAAATATTAGCATTTCAAGTTTGTATATACGTTATAAGTCAATATATAAGATATTTCGACCAAATATATATGCCTCTTTCTCGTTCTCTTATGCTAGAGGTAACACAAAATGAAGACGCTTCAAATCGAACCTTTGAAAGACAAAAAGTTGTCAGTTTTAATCATCGAGAAAGAATACAACGAGCCCTTCTGGGTGACAGAACCATCGCCTACCCAAAGTTACCGAATGCTAAGCTCCCTGTTTAGACCTTCCATTGGTTTCTACCGATTTATGGAAGACTTGATTAAGAAAGTGACTCCGGACTTTGCAACAGAAGAACTTGGAATGCGTTCGCAAAAGGAATTTTTTGAAAACAACGTTTTGGCTCAAATGTTCCAGAGAAACAACGTTCCATTCTTTCCAGTTGACATCGATGGAAACGCTTTGGCATATCTGGCTGCCAGCCTAGACAAGAAAAGGGAGTTAAGGGACAGCATACTAAAAGCCTTAAATAACTTGTCCAAACGAAAAGACGAAGAATCCATGGAAAGAGAATATTTAGTTGCCTATGGACAATGCTTACAGCTTGAATTAGAAGAGAAAGAACGGGAAATCAGCTTTCCAATAAGGCAAAGCTGGATAGTTATGGGCATTCTGGAGCACGCAAAAGAAATTGAAGACAAAAAAGAAATCACTTGCATTCACATATGTAGCCCAGAACACGTAAACGCAGTAAAAGAACTCTTAGAATCCCTAGATGTTAAAGTCGAAGTTATCAAACTCTCAAAGAAAATAATCTCCACTCAGGTCGAAACTCCACGCTCTGATGAGCTGGAGAATTTGTTGCAGTCAATGCAAATCCAAGTGAAACCCGTTATTGGGAAAGCCTCGGAAGATGCGCCTTACCTTCTGTTTTACTTGGACACAGACGAGAAAGCCAGTCCCTTTGACATTTGCATGGCTTACGACGCGGGATTCGACGCTGTTATACCTTACGAAAATGTGACACCTGACGACGGCAAAAGAATAGTCCAAGACGCCATATTCTCCAGAGGACCAAAAGCCGTTAAGCACACATGCTTCTTCATTGGAGGAAAAAGCGTAGAAAAGGCTGAGGCAGTATTCCAAGTAATAAAAGACACAATGTTCCCACCTTTCAAGACAAGCATAATAATCGATCCAGGAGGCGCATACACAACTGCAGCAGCAATGGTGGCGAAAGTTGAAGAAGCCCTAGCAACTCACAAGCTTGGAGAGCTAAAAGACAAAACATGCGCTGTTCTTGGCACAGGCGCCGTGGGACAAATAGCAGCAGTGCTTTTAGCCAAGCTTGGATGCAACGTAATAATCGCAAGCCTCAACCCAAAACGTGTTGACGGAAAAGAACATGCAGAAAACATTGCCAAGCTCTTAGCGAATGATTACGGCGTAAAAGTGCAAGGAGTTTTTGCCCCATCACCAGTTGATAAATTAGAACTCTTGAAGAAGGCTGACGTAATATTCTGCGCTGGAACAAGGGGAGTCCGCATAATAGAAAAAGAACTGCTGAAAGACCTTAAACTAGTCAAAGTTCTCGTGGACATAAACGCCATTCCACCCTTCGGCGTTGAAGGAATAGAACTCAAAGACGACATGAGAGAAATAATGCCTGGAATCTTCGGCATTGGAGCGCTTACTGTTGGCGATTTGAAACATAGATTGGAAAAAGAAATTCTGCGAGAGGCAAGAAGCAACGGAAAAGAAATATACAATTACAACATGGCTCTAGAACTCGCAAGGAAACTGGCTAAAAGGGAAGTGTCGCTGGCTAAAATGGCAGTAACCTTAAACTATTCGCCTAAAGGTTCTAAGTAGCTCTCTTGTAAGCTCGGTTCACAGAAATTTCCGCTATATCTGCTGCAAACTCCGCTATCCTTTTTATACAGTCACGAATAGAACAAATTGCACAAACTATCAGCGCATTTTTCTGCTGACTCATAAAAGTTTTTGAAGCTATCTCCTGATCCATTTTTTCAATAGTTCTCTCCTGCTCGATTATTTTGAAAGAGTTTTCAATATCCCTTGTGAAGAAAGCCTCAACAGCCCTATTATATAGGCTGGCGGCTTCTGTCCCAGCGGCAAACATAAGAGAGAGCAAGTCTTCGGGTATTTTTTGCTGTCTCCCATTCAGCATTATCAAATGCCTAACTATGTTGGCTGAATAGTCCGCCACATGCTCAACTCTGTGAACAAGTGCTTGGAAGTCCATGCAATCTAGAGGTTCGATACCAAGCTGATTTGCTAGGGCTGGGTCTTGGGCTGCGTTGCGAAGTAGTCTAAGAAGGAAGAGGGAAAAGTGGTCCACGTCATCGTCCAAGGAGTAAACGGATTTTGCAAGCATCATATCGTGGTTTTTTAGCGAATTTAACATGTCTTGGCACATTGAATAAGTGATCAAATGCATTCTTCGGATGGCTAATTCAATGGAAGCCTTTGACTCGTCTATTAAAGTTTGGATTTTCATACTCTTCGAATCTGCTTCCATGATCCTCATGTAAAGCATTCTTACAACATTTCGGATGGCTTTCCGTTGCGGAACAGAAAAAATCCCTCTTGACACCACGTGAAACTGGGAGTAACCATTCAAGTAGCAGCTGATTATTTTTCTAACAATCAATCCCTGCTCCTCATCTGGCTCAACATATAAAACTACTTCTTCTGGCTCCCTCTTCTTCTCGGCGCTTGGATAAATCACCAACGAACGGTCACGCTGAACAGCCAAGGAAACAATGTCCCCTCGCTTTAGCTCGTTCAGTTTCACCCAATGTTTTGGAAGGGAAACCACTAGGGAAGACCTTCCTAAAGACATGATCTTTCTATCCATGACATCATCTTCTCGATATAGGCATGTTCGATCTAATTAATACATATTCAAATAAATATATATTTTGATAGCCAAAACCTTCGAGGCGACTGGAAAACGTTTCGAAAAATGTTTTAAGATAGAAGTAGTTATATTAATTACAAAAGCTTTCCACGGAAGTTGAATTAAAATATGGACAACTGGGAAAATCTACAGCGAATTATTTCGGAACGCATATCAATGAGCGAAAACGAAATTGACCGAATTTTACAAGAAGAGACACTTCTTGATTTTCCTAAAATATGCAACTATATTATTAAAGCTGGAGGAAAACGCATCCGCCCACTTCTCACGATTTTTGCTTGCGAGGCGGTTAAGGGCGATGCTAAATTGGCGCTGCCTGTTTCAGCCGCCATTGAACTTGCGCATACTATGGCGCTTATTCAAGACGACATTTTTGACAAGGCAACCTTAAGAAGAGGAGTGAAACCAGTTCATGTTGCTTGGGGAACGCCAACCGCCCTCTTAACGTTTGACTATCTCTTCTTGAAAACGATAGAAACTATATTGAAGACGGCAAATTCCGACATTGTTTCTCAAAAACTAGCCTTGCAAGTTCTAAATGTAGTGGTGAACGCTGGAATGAAAGCTGTGGAAGGCGAATATTTGGATTTGCAACTTTCAGAAAAAGAGGACGTAACAGTTGAGGATTGCATTTTAGTTGCTGAAAAGAAAACTGGAGCCCTAATCGAAGCAGCCCTAGAAGCGGGAGCCATAATCGGCGGCGGAACACAAGAAGAGATTAACGCCCTCAAAAACTATGGAAAAAATCTAGGCATAGCATACCAAATTGTCGACGACGTGCTTGGGCTTATAGGATGCCAAAGTCTGGTTGGGAAAGACATTGGCGCAGACATCGCAAACAAAAGAGTAACCCTAGTTGTAGCTCATGCCCTACAAAACTCTTCAAGCCAAAACAAAAGAAAAATCCAAAAAATCTTGAAAAACCAAGAATATAAGCCAAAAATTTTGGGAAAAATTTTGGAAAAGACGAATTCGGTTGATTTCGCTTACAAGCTTGTTTCTGGCTATGCTGAAAAAGCTGTCGCAGAATTGCGTCCACTATCGCCGACGAAAGCTAAAGAAATTCTTGAGGCTATTCCCATGTTAATTGCTAAGAGAAAATGGTGAAACCCTAGCCCAACACATAAGCTGTTGTAAGGGCTATTTCTGTCAAAAGCGACATAAAGAAGGCTTGAAGAAAAGCTTTTTCACGGTTTTTCCTTGAAAAATCACGTTTCAAAGAATACAGAATATAAAAGCCCCATAAAGAGAAGAGACTTAAGGGAAGGCTTCTCCAAGCGAGGCTTCCGAGAAAACAAAACAACGGTATAACGAGGTAAATGCCCACAAATAACGGCGAAATCAAAACAATCGATTTTTCAACGCCATACTTTACTGGCAAGGTGCCTATTTCAAATTTTTTGTCTGCCTCATAATCCACAAAGTCTTTGACAACATTGGCGCCAGCAACTTGCAACGTAACAAAGATGAGGATTAACCATGGAAACTCTTGGATGTTTCTAAAAATCGACCATCCGCCTAGAAAACAAACGGTAGTATATCCTAGGGCAAGTGCGAAATTTGAGAGTCCACCTTTAGCTTTGATTCTTATCCATGGCAAAGAATAGGAGATGGAGAGGAGAATGCCTATCAAAGTTAGAAGGAAAGGCACAAGGCCTAGCATAAATGCTATTACTAACCCGAAAAAGTAAAGCAGAAGTGAAGACGCCAAAACAGAAGCTGCGCCTATTCGCCCAGAAGGTAAGGGTCTGTTGGGCTTGCTTAATTTGTCAACTTCAACGTCAAAAACAGCGTTGAAAAGGTTTATGGCAGCGGTTATGCAGGGACCAACGCCCAAAGCAACAATTACCAATAATGGAATGGGTGGCAATCCTTTAACAGCCATAAACATTCCACAAAAAGCCGATGTTATGGAAAAAAGCCAAAGGAGGGGACGACTGGCCTCAACAATAGCGACAATTTTAGATGCTAGGGTTGACATTGAAGATAGTTTTGTCTAAAAAGTATTTAATAATTGTTGAAAATAACATTAAAGGCAAGGTGGAAACTTGGACATAATTTTGGAATTCATCAAGTTTGCAAGACTCTTAGGCTCCTTCCTGTGTTTTCAAGGCGAAGAAGCAACCTTTAAGGCTGGGTCAGAATATTTCCCCGTGTGTTCTGGATGTTTCGGAATATATTTGGGCTCTCTTATTGCATTAACTTGTCTCCCTTTTTTCGGGAAATCGTCTAAGAAACTATTCTCCGCTAAGTATGGTTTGCCACTACTGCTGCCTATGGTTATTTACTGGGCAACATTAAACGTTCAAGCCTACACTGGCGTTTGGATCATTCCCGCCGTAAAAGAGTTTTATTCTTTCACTGGCGTGTTATTTGGCGGAACAATTTCAAACGGCGCCTACAATTTAAGTCTTGAAACCTCCTACGCAAGCAAAACCTTAAAAGTCGGCAGAAAATTTTGGATTTCAACATCCCTTTTGATTTTTCTCTCTCTTCTAGTTTTTCTCATTCGTCCAATTGAAATCGCCACAATATTTGCTGCAAGCTTAATTTTCGTTTTAGGTTTTTTTGGGCTTGTCGCATTTATCGCAATATGGATAGTCGCATCACTTTCTTCCTCTTTGAGACGTGAAAAATCGAGTTTTGCAGACGCCTCCCGTTCTATTTTAGCGCTCTTAACAATTGTGGTGTGTTTCTTGTTTTTCCAAGCTCTAATCTTCGAGGAGAAAGTAGGGCTGGTTTTTTTGGCTTTGTTGTTTGGCGCTGTTTCCTTCAGCCTTTTTGCTTACACTGTGCGAAGCTTTACGTTTGAAGAGTTGGGATTTGTTAAAATAGAGTGGAAAAAACAAGTCTCCTACGGAATTCTTTTGGGCTTTTTTCTTTTTCTGGCTTTCAAGGTTTACCGTTTTTTCACATCTTCCTTTAAGGAGCCTATTTTCTCTGCGAAATTTCCAGACCTAGCCGGAATTTCCATTGTTTTTGTGATTGTCGTGTCCGAGGAGTTCTTTTTTCGAGGATATTCCATAGTTATGCTTGAAAGACATATGAAAACTGTGTTTTCTTGCTTGATTTCGTCCATTCTTTTTGTTTTGTATCACCAAGTAACGCTCTTCAAGTTTTTGGCCGGCATTCCAAACATAAGCCTAAATTTAAACTATGAACACATAATGCTTCTTTTTCTCGGCAGCCTTATACTTTCATATCTTTTCGTTAAAAAACGAAGCTTAATAATGCCCATTGCCTTGCACTTCACTTGGAACTTCCTAATTTTTTTCGGGAGCTCATAAAAAAGAAAAAGGGGAGAGTAGATTGGAAGCAGTGCTTGTTTATTTCTTTCTTCTTCTGAGTTTTAGGCTGGCGAAGCCTATTATGGGCGTTATGGCGATTGCAATTGTGCCTAGGCATCCTCCGCCGCCACTTGTTATGGTTACTGAAACGTTGTTAGTGTATGTGCTTCCTCCGCTCCATGTTACGTAGGCTTGGCCGAGGTTGTATGTGCCTGTTGTGCTGCCAGCCTTTATGGTGTAAGTGTTCTTGTACATTGCTCCAGCTGCCAATGTGCCTACGGAAACGTCTAGTGTTCCAGAGTAGAGGCTGAAGTGGCTGTCTAATGTGTCATCTATGTAGACGCTTGAGGCTGCGCTTGTTCCAACGCTCCAGAGCTGGACGGAAACGTCTGTAGTTGAACCAGTCGTAATGGAGTTGCTTTTGACAATTTTCGCCGCTTTCACGGAGACTGATGGCGGATTGATAATCCATTGGTATGCAGCGTAAACGTCTATTATTCCCCATCCATAGTCGATATCTGGGCCAGTTGCGCCTTTGTCAACTGCTGTTGAAATGAATGCTCCTTTAACTAGGTATGGTGCAACTGAACCGCCTTTTGCATCAATCAGTAATGCGGCTGCTCCAGCAACATGCGGAGTCGCCATTGAAGTCCCAGACATGGTCGTGTATTGGTTTCCACTGTTCGCCTTCGCAGCAGTAATTGAAACTCCTGGAGCGCAGACATCAGGTTTTAGCCTAGTGTCAAGGGTTGGTCCTCTACTGCTCCAACTTGCAATTGAGCCAGACGAGTCATCAATCGCTCCAACAGTAACTACCTGCTTAGCGTTTCCGGGACAACCAATTGACATTCTCGCGGAACCGCTGTTTCCAGCCGCAATCGCCATGAATATTCCAGCGTTCCAAGCGTTGTCTACGGCTTGGCAGACACTGCATGTGCCGTCGCAGTCTCTGTCGATTCCTAGGCTCATGCTTATTACGTCGATGCCATAGGTTGCCTTATTGTCAACGCACCATTGTATTCCAGCAATAACATTTGACTCTGTTCCACTTCCAGCAGAATCGAGAACCTTAACTCCTACTAAGCTGGCTTCTGGAGCAACACCAGTGTATTTTCCGCCTGAAGCTTCACCAGTGCCTGCAGCAGTTGAGGCGCAGTGTGTTCCGTGACCGTGGTCATCGTATGGAGACGTTCTCCCATTTACATAGTCTTTCCAGCCTATGACTTTACCTTGGTCCAAGTCTTGGTGAGCCGCGTCTATGCCCGTGTCAATAATTGCTATAACTTCGCCTGCGCCTTTATACCCTACATTCCAAACGTTTTTCGCCTTAATGTAGTTGACACTTGTATCCAAATAGACATGCGCTTCCCCATCTTCGTGTATAGCGCTTACAATGTTAGCGTAAGAATTTAGTTCACTAATGCCCGCTGAACCGTATATTTCTCCAGCGATTGCGTGGAAGTTTCCAATGTTAAATAGATAGGGCGTGCCGTCCACTTTATATTTCAGCTTAAACGAGGATAAGGCTCCAAGTTTGGTAGCTATTTCTGGTGTTGCTTTCTCTTTTAGGTGGATGATAACTCGGCTCCATTGTCCTTCTGGAAACGCTTTTTCCACGTGAATCGGCGGGTTTGCTGGGCTTACGGCTGCGGCAGTGTATACGAGCCAAGACATTGCTAGAAGAGCTATCAGAAGATAGACGCACTTTGTGTTTCTCAAGTTTTTCCCTCCAAACAGACCCTTTTAGTTTATGCAGTTTTCAAATAAAAAACTTGCGATGGTATATAGGAAAATCGCTAGGGAACCGCCTTACCGAAGTCTTTAGCCGCAATGCCAATATCATTCATATCTATTGCGCCATCTCCTGTTATGTCGTATTCAGCCACATAGTCGGCGTTGCCAACATGCGTGTTAAAACGTTTCGCTATTACGCCTACGTCTCGCATATCGACCTTGCCATCTGAAACGCCTAATGGTCCAGTTATGTCGGCTAGTAGTTTTCCTTTAATTTCTATAGTTGTTATGTTTGGGTTAACTATAAAGTAGAGGAAGGAGTTTGTTTCACCTTGTATGGCATAATGTTCTGTGGGCATGTTGGCCTGAAATACGGTGAAGTTTATTGTTAAAAGCCGTTTGGGAATAACAACATACACGAAGCGTTTTGAGCCAATGCTTAAGGTTGTTAGGTGGATGCGTTTTGTTGTTTCGTTAAAGTCGGCTTCTAAAAGTGTGGTGTTTGTGAAAATTGTTAGTGTGTATGTGTCTTGCCATGTTATGTTCAATTCTTTGTAGGGCGGCATGGTTGTTGGCAGTTTGGTGCAGTTTGGGATGTCGGCTTCGTCTGAGAATCCTCTGCTTTCATAGAAGCCTTTGTAATCATAATCAACAACTTCAATCTCGTCTATCCATCCGACCCATTTGTATCCATATTTGCATGGCACAACAACCTTGTATGGGTAGCCCCCTGGCAATCCGCCCTCGAAATATTTGTCTTCATATGGAAGTGTTGTGCCGTTCGCTTTTAGGGCTAGTATGGTTGTGGGATGCATTGCCTTTTCGATTGTGAGGCTGCTGGAAAAGCCATCTTCAGCGTAGAAAACAACTTCCTTTGCGTTCTTTTGTATTCCAGCCAAGTTTAGTAGGTAGAAAAGTGGCACTCCTGTCCATGTGTAAACTTTGCCATAGGGAGCGTATACGCATTGGAGTGAAACATTTTCAGTTATCATGGGAAGCGATTGCACTTCATTGTAGGTTAGGTTTAGGGGGTTTGAAACCAAGCCTTTTATGACAAGATTGTCGGTAGGATTTTGCGCTTTGGTTTTTTGGGTTTGCAAGTTTAAGAAAGTTAGGCTTAGGATTGCTAGCAGCGGGAGGATTTTGATTTTGTGATGGTTCATTTTGTTTGTCTCCGAAAACATTATGACGTAAGTCATACATATAAATCTACCTTTCGCACAGCAAAACTTTCATCAAAAATGGAAAAGTCGCCAGAAACCTAAACATTAATACACTGCAATTCAGCAGTAATGTTTTTCAAGACAAAAGCCTAAAACCCTAAAAGATTAAGATGGTGCAGCAATGCAAAAATTAAAAGTCACACTGCTCACGGGACGCACAGTGGAACAAGGCGTCGGGAAAGAGAAAGGTAAACTCTCACAAGAATATCAAGAAAGCGTAGCCATATGCGAAATCGACCCAGACGACATGGAGATGCTGAACATAAAAGAAAACAGCAACATCAAAGTTACCACGCAATATGGGTCCACGGTGCTAAAGGCTAAAAAATCAAAGCGTGGACCCCACCAATCGGCTGTTTTTGTTCCTTATGGGCCTTGGGCAAGCCTTTTGACGGGCGCTAATACGCATGGAACCGGCATGCCTTCTTTTAAAGGAATCCCCGCGGAAATTGAGCCAGCATCCCCTACTGAACACGTTTTAAGCTTAACTCAAC
>JAWCNH010000004.1:0-18734 GCA_038848765.1 Bathyarchaeia archaeon | reverse complement strand
CAGTGCAGACATTCTCGTGCTGGCCACACCGGTCTATATTCCCTTGCCAGGCGAGATGCAGAACTTCCTCAATAGACTTTGTCCTCTTTTAGAGCCCATCT
This sequence comes from Bathyarchaeia archaeon, assembly GCA_038848765.1. Classification (GTDB taxonomy): domain Archaea; phylum Thermoproteota; class Bathyarchaeia; order Bathyarchaeales; family JAWCNH01; genus JAWCNH01. The sequence goes on along the minus strand of JAWCNH010000004.1, from coordinate 18,633 downwards.
TAGAAAAACGCGGAGGTCGCACCCGTGCAAGATTCCACGAGAATGTTAAAATACGGAAAATTGTGCTGGTGTCAGCGTGTGGTTGGTGGGAATTGGGCAACTTTGGAACCGTGCTTCGCATCGCTGAAGAGCTTGCAAAGGATGTGGGCATCGAATTTGCAGGTGCTATTCTCCGGCCGCATGCTTTTCTCATGGAAGAAAACAAAGAGAAAGCCAAAATTATCATAGAAGCATTGAAACAAGCTGGCTTTCAACTAATAAAAGACGGAAAAATGACTGATGACATCCTTGAGACAATTAGTCAGCCTCTTATCTCTGAAGAAGAGCTCAAGCGAAGGTACAACGAATCATACTTGAAAGTAAAAAGTAGGCAAACATCTAATTAAAAATAGATAATGCCATTGAATAGAAAAAATAGCTTACAGTGCCGGGGGCGGGATTCGAGCCCGCGACCTCTGGGCGCTTGCCCTTTGCACTCTCCAGATTATGAGTATCGCCAGCTGCTGGCGCCCATTCCAGGCTAGGCTACCCCGGCGTTTTTGCTACTCATTTTCATGCTGAAGCTAAATTTAGAAGTTTCTGATGCATGTTTCATTTCCGTTCCAGTTTTTCAACATTCTTTCGCTTTCCCACATAGACAATGTTAGCCATCCTTAAGAAAAGCCCTGTTTCAATCACGCCTGGAATAGATTTCAGGTTGGCATTTAATTCCTTTGGGTTTTTTATGATTCCAAAGTCAACATCAACTAGGAAGTTTCCATTGTCGGTCACTACTGGTCCGACTTTGTTTTTGCCCATTCGCAAAACGGGTTTTCCACCCATTTCCCTTAATTTTGCAATCAGGAAGGATGTGGCGAAAGGCAAGACTTCTAGCGGAACTGGATGATTTGCACCCAAGTTTGAAACCTTTTTTGTTTCATCCACCACTATAATGAATTGTTTTGAGGCAGAAGCCACAACCTTTTCTCTAGTTAAAGCGCCACCAGCCCCTTTAATGATATTAAGTTCCAAGTCGACTTGGTCTGCTCCGTCAATTGTCAAATCCAACTGAGGATGCATATCCAAAGTTGTTGTTGGAACACCGCATTCCAAAGCCAACAAATAGGCTTGGTAAGACGTGGGAACCCCCAACACATGGAAACCTTCTTCTCGGATTCGCCGTCCCAGCTCTTGGACAACATAGGCTGCAGTGCTGCCGCTTCCAAGCCCTATTACAGAACCGTTCTTCACGTGCTTAACGGCTTCCAAAGCGGCTCTCCTTTTGGCGTCTTCTATCCAATTTATGTTCTTAGGCTTCAATTTCCATCTGCCCCAGTCTCTCCAAAACTTTTTCAACTTCCGCCCGTATTTCCTCAATGCGTTTTTCAGCTTCAGTTTTCGGCGACACTTGTGCTGGAGGCTTCTTAGCCCTCTTTTTCCTCTTTTTAGGAGCCATTTCTGTCGGCTTGGCTGGAGAAGGCGTGCTTATCGGAACTATGGTTGGCGCCTCTTTTACTTGTTTAATCTCTAGTCGAGAGCGGAGTTCTTCGATTTTTGTGTTTAACTCGTCAAATCGTTCGTTAAACAGTTTCACCAAATCTTCCTGCATGGCTTCTAACTCATGTAAGGCTACTATGGATTCGCTTTCAGCGATTGCGTTCTTAATCTTCATCATCCGCCCTTTATACCGTTGAGCTAACCGTTCCCTCTCTTCTTCAGTTATTTTCCCCTCTGCGTGAGCCTCATAAAGACGCCTAATCGCATCGCTGAGAATCTCCCTCTCCAACTCTAGCATTCTAAGTTTTTCTTTGGCTTTGCTAGCCTCTTCAACCGAGACGCTTCGACTAACCTTGAAGGGAAACTTTTCCTTAACTTCAAATTGCATAACATCCAACGGTCTCTGATTCTCACGTTTTCTTCTCATGAGAACCAAAAGCGTAAAAACAACTACTATAATTGCTGCCAAAGTAACCATTATGTAGGGCAGTGTTTCCTGAAAACTCAAAACTGCCTTCCCTCATCAAATCAAGTTTGACATCTCATGTTATATATAAATGTGAGCGAAGCCTCGGGCGGGATTTGAACCCGCGACCACCGCCTGTTCGAGCCTTAAACGCTTACCAAGGCGATGCCCTAACCAACTAGGCCACCGAGGCTTTCAACATAGTTTTGCAAAGCAGAAATATTAGAATTTCCTCTTAAAGATGAATCAGCGCTTTTCATGTTGCAGAAAAACGTAGAAAGTTATATAAACTTATCACTTTAATAACTCTCTGAGGGTTAAAAATGAAAATTACAAAGATTGTGGTGACGCTCGTTTCAATGCTGTCATTGTTGCTTTTGCTAGCTCCAGTAAATGCAGCAGTTGACGATTACAGATGGATAAACCCGACGTTTCAGGGGTATGACGATTTCTATGGCTCAGCTTACATTTATGCTTACACGGCTGGCACAGAAGCAACATTACATTTGAGAGTTAGAAATCCACGCCCAGAAAAGGCAAACGCAACTGTTTTTGTAGAAATGGACTGGGCAACCGAAAACATAACTTCAATCGAGAAAAACATGACTATCCAACCAGGCAAAACAGCAGATTTCACCGTTAAAATATACGTGCCCTCAACAGCATCCAACATGTTCAGGCATAGATACAAAATTTTCACACAATACTTTGTTGGCACCACAAAATACACCTACTTAGATGTAGACTCGCAAAACTTTGTAGCTTTCACGTCTGATCAAGCAGAAGCCCGAAGACTAAAAACAGAACTAGACTACTGGCCGAGCGGAGTTTCAGGTTACTACTGGTTCCCACCCTCTTCTAAGGCATGGGAACTTTGGCGAAAAGCCTCAGTAGAACAGCAAATCGCCGACAAAGAATACGCCAGCGGCAACTTCGGCACTGCACGAACACATTATGAACTCGCCCTAAACTACACTAAAGAGGCCGTATCCACACACGTAAGCGGAAGCACATCCTTCGAAAACGCCTTCCTCACCCTATTCACCTCCGGCGGAAACCTCATGAACTTCTACGGACTAGCCTTCTTCCTAGGCTCCATAGGATTCCTACTAATGGGAATCGGAGTAATAGTCTACCTAATCAGAAAATCAAAACCACAACCCTAAACTTTTTTCTCCACCAGAAAACACTTAACTCAAAGTTTTCCAAAAATAAAACAAGAAGCGGGGGTTTCCAAGCCTGGTCTAAGGAGCGAGGCTTAGGACCTCGTGGCGAAGGCCTTCGTGGGTTCAAATCCCACCCCCCGCACTAAAAGTCGAGGTCAGCGTTTAAATTCTCGGTTTTTACGTTTGCTATCAATAAGTTGATAGGTGATAGTTTGATGGAATGTGATGACATTATTGGATAATCTGTGCAAATATTAAGATGAACCCAGAAGCGTCCTGAATAGCAAACTCACGAATACCATGTGGTTGGTCAGTGGGGTCCATTATGACCTTGACCTTGTCTTTAATTTTGTCGTAAAGGGCATTGACATCTTTAACATAAAAATAGGCGATGAAGTTTGAAGGTTTTTCTGAAACAGGGACTTTATCCGTATACCATTGTTGGGCTGCTCCTTTTTGTGCAAGCATAAGCTCAACACCGTCAAGCAGAAGTGAAACCCACTCATATGGCGGAGTTTTCGGCATGCTATACTGGAGTTTCGCTCCTAATATCTTTTGATACCATGATGCAGCCTCATCCACTTCGTCTACAAGAAACATCAGAGCTACATTTTGATACATGAGCCAATCCCCTCTTTTAACCAATTGCAACTTTATTAAGATAATGCTTTCCAAAATTTCTCATAAAATTCTCTATATGTACAAACCCGAGAATTTAAACCGATGTTTAAATCTAACCCCCTGCACTTTAGGTGTATGTCTTGCAAATGGATTTTGGATATGTATTTTTGAGTCGCAAGAGTTAATGAGCGCTTCACTTTTACTTAGTTTCGGGTGAGAAGGATGAATGAAATCCTACTCTCAGCATGCAAAGAGTTGATTGACGATGCGAAAATGGGTTGTGTTGACCTCGTTTTCAAAGAGGTTTGTCTAGAAATTTTGGCAAGAGCCAGCCATGTCCTTACTGAAGAGCAGTTTAAAGAATTGTCTGATTATGCGGCTAGGCTAATGAAGGAAAAGACAGTCTTAGCCACTGAGAACCTGCACAGCGAAGACAAGACTTTAGTAAGCAAGAGTTTCTAAATTTTCGCACAAGAAGAAGGCAACAGCGAATAACTGCCTTCTCACACCTTTTTAAACAAACAGCCTAAGCAAGATAAATAAACTATAAAAGCCGCTTATTGAAGGTTGTTTTTAATTAACGTGAAAACAATGAATTGGCAAGAAATAGTAGAGCAAATTCTCCTTCAACGCCCAGACCAAAAAAGAGAAGAACTACTGGAGAAAATCGAAAAGAAATGGACAGAGGCAAATGGCTTATTAACTCGCGAAACTGCTGCGAAGCTTGTAGCCTTAGAGTTAGGCATAAAAATCCCAAACCAAAATTCCTTCTTCCAGTCTAAAATTTTAATCAAAAACCTTGTGCCAGGCTTAAACGATGTCACCGTAGCTGGCAGAGTCATAACGGTTTATCCAGCGAAAATTTTCATGCAAGCAGACGGCACAAAGACTACAATGGCAAAATTGTTAGTGGCTGATAAAAGTGGAACATTAAACGTGGTTTTCTGGAATGCAAAAGAAGACACGTTAAAAACGCTGAAGCAAGTTAAGCCCGGCGAAATAATCTGTGTTTCCCACGGGTATGTCCGCGAAGGTTTAGATGGGAAACTAGAATTAAACGTTGGTTCTAGGAGTCTACTGGAAATTTTGCCGCCAGAAACAATGGAAACCGAATTCCCAGCCATTAATGATTTCTTGAATAGGATAGGCGAATTAACCCCAAAACATAAGAGAGCAAACGTTTTAGGTCGAGTGGAAAAAATTTCTTCACCCTCCACTTTTCAACGTAAAAATGGCGCAACAGGAAAAGTTTTGAGGCTTCGATTGAAAGACGAGACTGGACAAGTGACGCTGGTGGTGTGGAACGAAAAGGTTGAAGAATTAAGCCATATAGAGAAAAATGATGTTTTACGAATTATGAATGCCAAAGTGAAGAAATGTTTTGATGGGCAGCTGGAACTGCACATAGAAAACGACTCTTCTATCGAGAGAGTAACAGAAGGCAAAGTGTCCACCATAAAAGATTTGAAAGAAGGCATAGGTCCAATCACGGTTGAAGGCAAAGTTGCAGCAACCCCAGTTTTCAGAGAAGTAACATTAAAGACAGGTGAAAAAGTAGGTGTAACAACATTTCAACTAGCAGACGGAACTGGAAAAGTCTCAATATCAGCATGGCGAAAACTCGCCGAAGAAGCAAGAAAACTGAAAACTGGAATGAAAATCAGAGTAAGAGACGTGTTTGTCAAGAAAGGCTTTGCGGACCAACTGGAAATAACCACACGAAGCGTGTCTACCATAGAAATATTGTCGGAAGCTTAAAGCTGAGATTATATCTTTGATGAAGCGACGTAAACAATTATACAAATCATTATGATTATTACGATTACGCCTAAAAGGAATAGTTCTTGTGGGATTCCGAAGACGTAATGTTGAATGTTATAGTTGAATGTCACGGTTTTTATCTGGTCGCTTTCACTGTTGTCAAAACAGAACACGTATTGCCCGGTCATTGGGGCGGAAAAAGCAAATTCTAAGTCACCTATTTGGCTGTAATTTAGGAAAATGTTGCCGGTTGGGTCAACCACATAGAAATTTATGTCTAAATTGCTTGACACGAGAACCTTTCCAGCGAATCTGTCGTTTTCTTCAAGCTTTATAGGGACACTCGTTTTTTGTTTCCCTTCAATTGTTAAGTTTTTAGTGGGCGCATGGGCGAGGTTAATTGTAGAGGATAAGGCGAAAATGAGGAGAATCAGAGTGGTTTTCTTCATGCGAATCACTATTCTGATGCCGAGTCGAACCTTCCACTTACTTGGGTGACTTTTCCGCCGAAAAAGATTATGAAACTACGATATGGATTGCCAAGCACAAAATTAATGTGCATTAGCCTTTAATTCTACTAGTCTCAAAGGGTGAATGCCATGCGTTCAAACCAGATTTCATTGCCAGTGGATGAGTTGCCAACAAAATGGTATAACATAGTTCCAGACCTACCTGAACCTCTTCCGCCGCCGAAAGAGCCTGAAACTGGACCTTCCCGCATGGAGTTTTTGGCGAGAACAATGATAAAGGAATGTTTAGGGCAGGAGGTTTCAAAGGAAAGATGGATTAACATACCTGAGGAAGTTAGGGAGCTTTATATTCAGGTGGGTAGACCGAGGCCTCTTTATAGAGCGCTTCGTTTGGAAAGGAAACTTGGCTTGAAAAAGGTGCGGTTGTATTATAAGCGTGAGGATTTGTCACCTACGGGTTCGCATAAGACGAACACTGCGCTTGCACAGGCTTATTATGCGGCTAAGGAAGGGAAAACGACGCTTGTAACGGAAACGGGTGCTGGACAATGGGGCACCGCACTTTCTTATGCTGCGAAACTTTTAGATTTGGAATGCGTAGTTTTCTGGGTTAAATCTGTTTACGACTGGAAAGTCGACCGTCGAAGCTTCATGAAACTTCTTGGAGCCCAAGTTAATTCTTCCCCCAGCACCCTAACAAAGATTGGGAAGGAAATTCTTTCAAAGAACAGTGGTCATCCTGGTTCTTTAGGCATTGCGGTTTCGGAAGGTTTGGAATACACTGAGGCACATGAAGGAAGCGTTTATTGTTTAGGCTCAGTTTTGAACCATGTTCTTTTGCATCAGTCCATTATTGGTTTGGAAGCCATTAAACAGTTTGAGTTGATTGATGAAAAGCCTGATTTGATTGTTGGATGTTTAGGCGGCGGCTCCAATTTCGGCGGTATTGTCTTACCCTTCGCTGGCGAAGTTTTACAGAAAAAGCGGGAGTGCGAGTTTTTGGCTTCCCAGTCAGAAGCCGCGCCGAACTTGGTGGAAGGCGAGTATCGATACGATTTTGGAGACGTAGGCGAGCATACGCCTCTATTGAAAATGTATACGTTGGGACATGAAAAGGAAATGGTGCCTATAAAGGCGGATGGCTTAAGGTATCATGCTGCAGCTCCAATTATAAGCCTACTGAGGCATTTGGGCTTGGTAAAAGCTGTGGCTTATCCAGCGGATGAAAAAGCCATTTTCGAAGCGGCTAGAACATTCTTGCAAAGCGAAGGTTGGCTAATAGCTCCAGAATCAAGCTACGCAGTAAGAGCTGGAATCGATGAAGCCTTAAAGTATGAGAGGCAAGGCGTAGAGAAAGTTATCTGCATGAACATAAGCGGACATGGATTCCTAGACATAGCAGCCTACAAAGAAAAACTATTTATTGAATGAAACGAAGAAGCGAGACGCTATTCTTTTTCGACTTCTTTTATTACGTCTTCCACTATTTCTAGCCCAGCGTCCACCAAGTCTTGTTTTATGGTTAATGGCGGTGCAATTCTAAGCGTGGATTTGCCGCAGGTTATTATGGCTATGCCTCGTTTCCAACACCTCAACATGATTTCATTAGCTTTCTCGCCATCCGCCTTCCTGCTTTCTTTGTCTTGCACAATTTCGATGCCTACCATCAAGCCTTTTCCGCGCACGTCGCCTACTATTTGGGATTTTTCTTTCAGTTCGTTTAGGCGTTTCATAATGTAGTTGCCTTGCTTCGTGGCGTTTTCCAATAAGTTTTCTGTTTTAATCACGTCAATAACTGCTAAGGCTGCGGCGCAAGCCACTGGATTTCCGCCGAAAGTGCTGGCATGTGAACCGCCTTCCCAATCCATAACCTTGGCTCTTGCCACAGTGGCGCCTAAGGGTAAGCCAGAAGCTATGGATTTAGCTATGCAAATAATGTCGGGCTCCACCTTCCAATGTTCAATTCCAAACCAACGACCTGTTCGCCCCACTCCAGTCTGAACTTCATCGTCAATAAGTAATAAGCCATACTTGTCCGCAAGCTTTTTCAACCGTTGAAAATACCCGTCAGGAGGCACAACATAGCCACCTTCCCCTTGAATAGGTTCAAAAATGATTGCAGCCACATCCTCAGGCGGAACATACTTCTGCAAAACAAACTCGTCAATAAAATCAACACACCAGTAATTACATTCTGGATACTCTTGTTTGAAGGGACAACGGAAACAATACGGGTAAGGCACATGAGCCACAGTAGGCAACAAGGGGAAAAAGTGTCGTCGCTGAACCGGCTTGCTGGCAGTGAAAGACAAAGCGCCAAAAGTTCTGCCGTGGAAAGCGCCAATAAAAGCTATAAAAACAGATTTTCTGGTATGCCACCTAGCAACCTTCGCCGCTGCTTCAATGGCTTCAGTTCCACTATTTCCATAATAAACCTTTTTGTCAAACTTTCCCGGCGTGATTTCGCACAGTTTTTCAGCCAAGTCCAAAACTTCCCTATAATAGAAGTCTGTGTTGGAATAATGCAAATAACGGTCACATTGCTTTTTCACGGCTTCAATAACCTTTGGATGGTTGTGTCCTACGTTTAGGCAGACAAGCCCAGAGTTGAAATCGATATATTCGTTTCCATCGACATCCCGAACCACACAGTCTTTCCCAGACTCTATGACAAGCGGATAAAACCGCACGTAAGAAGGCGAAATTAACATCTCATCCTTTTTAACAATCTCTCTAGCTTTAGGACCAGGCGGACGAACCACAATCCTTGGATACTCAGCCATACATATCACCCTTAAAGGAAACTACTTTTTGTAAAGAATGTTTTATAAGGCTATCTCCTTTAAGCCAAGAAAAAGAAAGTTAGGGAGTAAACTACGTTGTCAAACGTAGTCTATCTTGGCGGCTGAGGATTCGGCCTACCTTTATGGTTTGCTTAAGGTTATTTCAATGGTTGAAACGTTTGTTTTCCTGTTCTCCTCAGCCCTTGTCAGCTCCTCTGTGCCGATGGTGATTTCTTTGAGTTCCAAGTCTTTGACGAAGCCTCTTCGGAGCAATTCAACCGTGTCGACTGCTCTGCTGATTGCTCGCCCTCTCGCCTTCACCACAACCTGTTTCACGCCAGAGTTAAAGAAGGTGAGGCAAGCAATCACGTAGTTCATCACTGGTTTTCGGCCGATGAGGACTGTGTTTTCACTCATTTTCTTCACCTCTTTTGGTTTTTCTTCTTTCGCAGATTTTTCAGATTTGGCCTGTTTTTCCTGTGTCACATCTCTACCTCCTTCACGCCAATGAAAGCCTTTGTTGGTGCTATATACAATTAACACTTAGCTTCTTATAGTTTTCCCATGTTTCATCTATCCAACGTTGGATTTCAGCTATATCCTCCTTGGTTAAATGGTTAAAGCGTCCTTGCGCTCGCAGATACTCTTCAACGGGTTTACGTTTTGTCTTTTCAACCAAAGATGCGCTTGGACTGTTTAGCCTAAATTTTCCATTTTCAATTTCATACAAAGCCCACATGCCAGTTTGCACCGCTAAACGTCCCATCTCAATTGTTTTCTCGGTTGGAAAACGCCAGCCAGGCGAACAGGGCGCCAAAACGTGAATATATCTTGTGCCCTTAATCTCCTTTGCCTTTCTCAACTTAGAAATAAAGTCGAGTGGATAGGATGGGGAAACGGTTGCAACGTAGGGTATATGGTGGGCTGCCATTATGGCGACCATGTCCTTTTTGTGTTGCCGTTTACCTTTCGGAGTAGTCGTTGTCCATGCGCCGTAAGGTGTTGCGCCACTTCTCTGAATGCCCGTGTTCATGTAGCTTTCATTGTCATAACAAATGTAAATGAAGTCAGTTTCACGTTCAGCAGCGCCAGACAAGGCTTGTATGCCAATATCGGTTGTTCCGCCGTCGCCAGCCCACCCGACAACCGTGACATCTTTTATTCCACGCTTTTTAAGGCCTGCAACAATGCCAGAAGCTGCGGCGGCGGTTGCCTCAAAAAGAATGTTTAGGCCCGGAGAGGCTAAAGCTGCGAAAGGGTATGGTCCCTGAATGACTGTTGTGCAGCAAGCCGGGATTACAAGTATTGTTCTTGGACCTAACGCCTTATACATAAGCCTCAAGGCTATGGCGGCGCTGCAGCCTGCGCACGATGGGTTTCCAGCTAAGAGACATTCTTCTTTAGGCAGTTCTTTTAACGTGACCATTCTGCATCACCTTTTCAAGTTAAACCATTCCACCTCTTTTTCTACATGACCTTTTTCAAGCCATTTAAGGGATGTTTGGGCGATTGTTTCGATGTCTTTATAGGTTACGTCTCGCCCGCCAAGTCCCGCGATGAAGCTTGCTATTAATGGAGCATTTTTTACGCCGTAAAGGGAGGCTTTCGTTTCGGTGAAGAGGGCGCCTTCCATTCCATAAGAGATTTGTCGGTCAATTGTAGTTATCATACGAGCGTTTTGGGCGAGTTTTTGAATCTCTTCTTTCGGAAAGGGTCTAAAAACTCGAAGTCTTGCCACCCCAACCTTTAGTCCTCGCTTTCTTAGATTCTCTATGGCTATTTTCGCTTCGCTTCCAATTGTTCCCATCGTCAATAAGATTAGGTCAGCGTTTTCGCAGCAGTATTTTTCTATGTGCCCTCCATAGCTGAAGCCGAATCTTTGACCATATTCTTTGTCGATTTCGGGAATCAATTTTTTGGCGTTTTCCATGGCTTCGTGAATCAAGTATCTGTATTCCATGAACCATTCTGGAGAAACCACAGGGCTATGCAGAAACGGGTTTTCCACATCGAGAACCCAGCCAGGTTCAAAGGGCGGAAGGAAATCGTCGATTTCTTTTTGGTCTGGTATTTTGACTGGCATAAAAGTGTGGGAAAGGATGAAGCCTTCGAAACAAATCATGGCTGGCAAGAGAACCCGCTTGTCTTCGCAGAGACGATAGGCTTGGAGAATTGTGTCAAATATTTCTTGGTTGCTGGCGCAGTAAAACTGTATCCAACCCGTGTCCCGCTGCGACAGGGAGTCGCTGAAGTCTGACCAAATCGTCCAAGGAGCACCCATAGCCCTATTCACAACTGCCATAACTATGGGAAGGCGAGAACCGCTTGCCCAATGTAGTGCCTCATGCATCAAAGCTAAACCTTGAGCAGACGTAGCCGTGAAAGTTCTGGCACCTGCAGCAGCAGCGCCGACAAGTGCAACCATTGCGCTGTGTTCAGATTCAACCCTTATGTATTCTGCGTCCATCTCACCGTTTTCAACAAATTCTGCGATCTGCTCAACCACTGGTGACTGTGGCGTGATGGGATAGGCAGCTACAACTTGCACTTTTGCAGCCTTACATGCGTATCCTGCAATGTGGTTTCCAGTGTCGATTATTACTTTTGCCATTTACATTTCCTTCTTTTCTTGTTCCATTTTTATGGCGCCAACACGACATTCATGGGCGCAGATTCCGCAGCCTTTGCAATATTCATAATCAATTTCAACAGTGTCATCCGCATGGCGTTTAATGCAGCCTTCGGGACAGTAAATCCAGCAGAGGAGGCATTTGGTGCATTTAGAATAGTTAATTGTGGGCTTGAACGTTCGCCAAAAGCCTGTTTTGCCTATGCTTCCAAAGGTTGGATAGGAGAAAGGCGTCACTGGCAAGTCTCTGAGAGTTTTCGGTGTTTTACTCATGGATGCCACCTCTTGAAGAGCATAGTAAGGGTTACGGTGAAGGAAAAGGATTTCGCAAAATCTCTGCGAGGGCGGATTTTAACGGAGAAACTTTCCCATGCAAACTTCGTCCACATATTCGCCTTCTATTTTAAACTCTTTCTTTTTCACTCCTTCAATTTCAAAGCCAAATTTTTTGTAGAGGTTTATGGCAGGTTTGTTTGTCGAAAACACTGAGAGGGAAATTTTTTCATAACCCTGTTCCCTAGCCCATTCTATTGCATAATCCATTAATGCATTCCCTATGCCCAAGCCACGATATTCCTTTAACACTTGCATGCCTAAATCTAGAACATGACGACTTTTGTTTGCGACAAGCCCTCTTGGCACAAGAGAACAGTTCGCCACAATTTTTCCTTCAACTTCAGCCACAATGCAAAATCCAATTTTCTTCCCCATAATTTCAATAAACCATTTTCTTTGCAAGTCAGTTATCTTTTCCGCAAGGATATATTTTCTTTCAGAGGCTACAGCGCTCCAGATTTGGATAACTGTTTCAAAATCCTCTTCTAAAGCTTCTCGAATAGCAACTTTTCTTCCGTTTTTCATCGGATACGTCTTTATAGCTAAAGCACCCGCCTTTTTATTATTATTCGTATCGAAGGGCTTGAACTGGGTCAAGTTTTGACGCTTTTCTTGCGGGATATAAACCGAAGAGTATGCATACTATTATTCCGAAGATTATGGCACCGACAGCCCACCACCAAGAGAAAATGGGCATTATCATTTCACGGTGTCTTTCCGGACTTTGGAAAACAGTGTCTTGCTGCTGTCCGCCTATGAAGGTTGATATGAGATAGCTTAGAAGGTAGGAAAGCCCGTAGCCAGTTGGCACTCCAATGAAGCCGCCTAGGATGCCAATTAATGCGGCTTCTGTCAAAAACATTGTTAATATGGTTATGTTTTTTGCGCCTATAGCTTTCATTATCCCAATTTCACGGGTTCTTTCCATGACTGAAACTGTCATTATGTTCATGATGCCTATTCCAGCCACCAAAAGGGAGATTGAAGCAATCGACGTCAAGAAGAGTTGGATAAGCCTTATTATGTAATCGACTTGGCGGATGAAAGTGAGGGGCACAAGGATACTGATTCGATAAGGCGGAAACAATGCCTCAATGTCTTTTGCAATTCTTTCAGAATCATAAGGATTAGAAACTTTGACAAAAATCAAGTCAGATTCATAAGTTTCATAGATTTCTCTAGCCTTTGATAACGGTATGAAAATCCAATAGTCAAAATTGGTTATTCCCGGAGTACCCTTTTTCCGCAATGTGCCAGTTACTTTAAAAGTGTGATTTTCAACTTTAGTAATTATAAAGGGGTATGTGGGAATCTCTTCCTTTTTTGTTAGAGACATTATGATTTCGTCGCCTTCTTTGGTGAAGGCTGGCTCGGTTTCATTTGGGTAGTTAACTTTGTAGCCTATTACAATGGCGTCATTTTCGTCTTCTTTTGGTGGACCGCCTGTTTCAAATTCGAATCTATCGGGGAACACTTTAATGAACTCTGTGAAGTTCACCGCTGTTGCAACAAAGGCTCTCACCTTCTCGTTTCCATTGTATAGTGTTACATTTCCTATCTGCATAACTGGAGTTGCCGTTTTAACTCCGGTGATATTTCGGATTTGTTCAACTTTTTCATCAGAAAAACGTTCTCTAGAAAGCCCAGCAAATAAGCTTCCTGGTATAACTGTTAAAACGTCTAGTTCAAAGCCTTGCTCCATCCTCTGAGTCACAATTACACGAAATCCTTCGCCTAAAGAGGCTAAGGCTATGACTGCTGTAATGCCTATGACGACACCTAGCGTTGTGAGGGTAGCCCTTAACCTTCGAAGTTTCATGTTGTCCCAAGCCATCAAAACAATTTGTTTACCCCTCATGCGAATGCGCCTCCCTTCGCCCTTTTTATGCCTTCAACTGAGCCATCTTTAAGGTAGATTATGCGGTCTGCAGTCTCAGCTACGCTTGGGTCATGAGTTACAATCACGAATGTTTGGCGTTTCTCCTCGTTTAGTCGTTTCATGAGACGGACGATTTCCCAACCAGTTGCAGTATCTAAATTACCCGTTGGTTCGTCTGCCAGGATTATTTTTGGCTGGTTGATTAGGGCACGTGCAATGGCAACACGTTGTTGTTCTCCTCCACTAAGTTCGGTTGGTCTATGGTAGATACGGTCTTTTAAACCCACAAGTTCAAGCATCTCCCTTGCCCTCCTCACCGATTCACTTTCAGGCACATCTGCAAACGAAAGCGGCAACTCAACATTCCTAAGCGCAGTCAAACGAGGAAGCAAATTAAAAAACTGAAACACGAAACCTATCTTATGAAGGCGAATATCAGCCCGTTCGTTGTCGTCCAATGTCGCAAGATTAATGCCATCCACAAAAACATCTCCCTTGTCAGGCTTATCTAAACCGCCCAAAATGTGAAGAAGCGTAGATTTGCCACTCCCTGAGGGACCAAAAATGGCTATAAATTCGCCCTCCTCGATTTCAAGCGTCACGCCACGAAGGGCAGAGACTAAAACTTTACCCATCCGATAACTCTTGTGAACATCTTTAGCTTCGAGAACCGTTGCCATATGCACTCCTCTGCTGTTCTGGTTTTAGCTTTCTCTAAGCCCCTTCCAAATGTTCCCACTCATAAATAACAGTTACTCAAAATTAGACCAGTTTTTTATAACGTTGCCAGTTACAGTCCACCCATTTTTGAATTTCTTGAATGTCTTTATCCTCTAAGTGGCGAAACCTTCCTTGCCCCATCAAATATTCTTCCACAGGCTTCCGTTCTTTCACGCCTTCAGCGATTAGTTTGCTGGGTCCAGTGAACCGGAAAACGCCAGAGTCGCATTCGTAAAGCACCCAAAGCCCAGTTTCCACAGCCAATCTAGAAAGTCTAATCGTGTCGTTTGTTGAATGGCGCCAGCCAGTTGGACAAGGCGTTAAGACATGAATGTAACGGAACCCTCTAAGCTCCTTAGCCCTTGCCACCTTCTGCATATAATCCCGCCAAAAAGCTATGGTAGCGGTCGCCACGTATGGAATGTCATGAGCCATCATAATACGCCCAAAATCCTTCTTATGTTCTGTTTTGCCCTTAACTAAACTGCCTATAGGCGTGGTAGTAGTCCAAGCACCGTAAGGTGTGGCGCCGCTACGCTGCATACCAGTGTTTCCATAAGCCTCATTATCGGTGCAAAAATACAAAATATCGTCATTTCTTTCCGCAGCGCCCGAAATGGCTTGAATCCCAATGTCAACTGTTCCGCCGTCGCCAGCAAAAACAACCGTGTTCACGTCCTTTAACCTCTTCTGCTTAAGCCCAGCAGAAATGCCAGCAGCAACAGCGGCACTGTTTTCGAAAGCACAGTGAATGAAAGGGACACGCCAAGCATTCAAAGGATATGTAGAACCAAAAACGACGAGGCAGCAAGCTGGAACGTAAACCATAGTCTTATCGCCCAAAATTTTCATAGCCATCCTAACAGCAATGGCAACGCCGCAGCCAGCACATGCAGTATGCCCCTTTTCAAAAAATTCCCTTTCATCCAGCTCTGGCAAAGTTACACCAATTTTTTCCGACATTCTCATCCCTTCCTCACATCAATATGATCATAACATCCGCCATTAGGCTGAACAAAGTTGCTAGGCACATCGCCAGTCTTCGCAGTATCCAACAAAACCTCATAACAATGCCTAATCGTGTTAACAGTTATATCCCGACCGCCAAGCCCAGCTAAGAAACCAATAATTATGGGGCATTTTTTCAAGCCATACAAGGCGCTTCTCGTATCCAAATACAAGGGACCACCAGAGCCGAAAGAGGCGCTTCTTTCTAAAACGCCTAAAACTTTCACTTTCTTGCCGATGTCTTGCAACTCCTTTATTGGGAAAGGTCTGAATGAACGAACCTTTATAAGACCTACAGGTTTGCCTTCTTCCCTCATCTTGGCGACTGCCACCTTTGCAGTGCTTATGTTTGTGCCCATGCTGAGAAGCGCTACTTCAGCGTCTTCCATCCAAAATTCCTGCACCAGACCGTTTCCATAGTCACGCCCAAATTTTTCGTGAAATTCTTTTACTGTTTTGTGGATGTGGTGGCGGGCGTTTTGCATTGCGCTTTCTTGATTCCAGCGGAACTCTGGGATAAGCCTATCATCAACTAAGGGCGCAATGCAGATTGGCTTATTTAAGTCTAAGCCATATTCAAGATTTAACGGAGGCAGAAAGTCATCCACTTCTTTCTGGAGAGGAATGTCCACGGGTTCGTAAGTGTGGCTTAAAATGAAGGAATCCAAACAGCAAAACTGGGGCAAAAGCACCTCTTTGTGTTCGCCAACCTTATAATTCATGATAACCGTGTCCAAAACTTCTTGGCTTGATTCGCACCAGACCATAATCCAGCCAGAGTCTCTTTCTGGCATGGCGTCGTTCCATTCAGCCATAATATAAATCGGAGCGGACAGTGTTCTGTTAACAACAACCATTCCAACTGGCAACCGAGCGCCAGCGCAAACATGAAGAATCTCATGCATCAAAGCCAAACCTTGACTGCTCGTGGCAGTAAACGTGCGTACGCCAGTGGCTTCCGCACCGTAACAAGCCGACAAGGCAGAATGCTCAGATTCCACACGAATATAGTCACATTTCATTTCACCGTTATTCACAAACTCAGCAATTTTCTCAACAATGGTTGTTTGAGGGGTTATAGGATAAGCAGCTACAACAGAGGGGCGACAAAGTTTGGCAGCGTAAGCCGCAGCGATGTTACCGCTAATAACCCTTTTCTGCCCCATTTAAAAAGCCTCTTGCTCCATTCTAATAGCCTTGACGGGGCATTCGTTAGCGCAGATGCCACAGCCCTTACAATAATCATAATTGACATTTACACGAAAACCTTTTTCAGTCTTAACACGTTGTATGCTCGCATCTGGACAGTAAATCCAACAGAAAAGACAACCCGTACATTTGCTTTCGTCTATTACGGGGCGAAAAGAACGCCAACCACCAGTCTTATTTTTCAGGGAAGATGCGGGCGTAACAATGGCTGGTCCAGGCGTCATTTCTTTGCAAGTGGGCAACTTTTCTTCAGCCACCGTTTCACCACCCCTTTATGAGACGTTCATACGAAAGCTGAGCCGCCCTAGCGTTTTTTTGACCCGCAGGTCCAGGCCACTCTTCTTCTATGGTTTGCATGACACTTTCAAGTTTCACTTCGTTAGTTGCCCTTGCAAAAGCACCTAGTATTGGTGTGTTTAAAATTGGAAGCCCAGCGACAAGCAATCCAAGTTCTAAAGCAATTTTTGTTGCGTCCACAGTGGCTATGCGATAATTTTTGATAGGAATATCTTCAGGCTTTTTCGGGCTGTTTATCACTATAATGCCGTCTTTCTTTAACCCCTCTGCGACATCCACAACTTCTAACAACGAAGAATCCAAAACTATGACATAGTCGGGATTGTACACTTGACTTCTTATAAGGATGGGTTCATCCGAGATTCTTGCAAAGGCTTTCACCGGCGCTCCCCTTCTTTCCGCTCCGAAAAAGGGAAAAGCTTGAACCCATTTACCTTCTTTGAACGCTGCCCGCGCCAACAATTCAGCTGCAGTTACGCCGCCTTGACCGCCACGTCCGTGAATCCTTATTTCTCGAAGCATCCGGCCATCACCAGTAGAAACATGAGTTTACTAAGTTCTTACATATTAGTATTAACTTTCAAACAACAAATTAGAATAGATAGAGCATTATTGATAGTAGCAGACCACTTGATGAAAAAATGGTTGCAGCTAAATGTTTTGCAGTTCGCATCGCTCTTTCAAGAAGCAGAGAAAGTGCCTCGATTTGTTTTCCGCCTATAACCTTCACCTTGGGCACTGTGATTCCCCGCCATGCAACTTCAACGGGCTCCAAAGCCTTCAAGGCGTCTAGAACCGCTTGCTTCACATACCAAATTATTTTTTCTTCATCTATAACCTCGCCTATCGGGTGATAGCCCCTTCTTGTCAAAACCACGGCGCTTACTGCGTGTGTGTCCGTTGTAAGGATTTCTCCACATTCAACGCCAGCATCTTTAAGCGCTTGCAACATTTTTTCACGAAGCCCAGAAACCATGTTGTTCCCATCAACAGTTACGTAGGCTGCTTTTTGATTTCCAACTCTTGTTATTACTGCTGTTATACCGCCTAAACCCATTCCTTCTTTGAGGCTGAATTCTTTAGGTATCACTTTGGCGGCCCCAACTTCCAAGCGAGCTTTAGGAGACGCTACTGCTTTTTTGAGGCTGGATACGGCGGCATCTTTAAGAAACGGGAGAAACTTTTCTAGGTTGAAAGTGTCGTCGTCTTTGAGGCTGTTGTGGGCGTTAACAACAACGCAGCTCGGCAAACCATACCTTTTCGCTTCTTCTTGAAGTATGGATTCTAATTCCTGGGGCAAGTCTTCCGTGGTTTCCGGCGCAACCGTTAACGTGAAGAGGGGGCAGTCTCCAAAAACTTGGCAACTTGCAGTTGCCGCATTTTCCCGTACTTGAATAAAAGGCGACGCTTTTTCTTGGAAATCATGAATGTCAAGCGAATTAAGTATGTGATCTATGACTTTGTTGTTCTGGTTTTGAGATGCCAAGTCAAGCTCATGACCAAACAATCCATGCGGAACAGAAACAACACAGCCAAGTTTGTTTTCCACGGTGGTTTGAATCAAGTATGGAAGCCAACTGCTACCCACATTCTTGAATGGGCCTGGATGAATTGATGGAACAACCATCACGGCTTTTAAGCGGTTCGCATTCTTAACCTTAAAAACCAGTAGGGAAACATGAACATCTTGGTTTTTCCCTAAAGTTTCAAAAAAGTTTTCCAGAGGCTTGTTTGAACCAGATATCCAATTCTGCAGAAAAGCCTTAAAAAGCAAAAGCGAGGGAACACTTAAGCTTCTTTTGCCCGTCTGAT
>JAWCNH010000003.1:0-22956 GCA_038848765.1 Bathyarchaeia archaeon | reverse complement strand
AACGCCGAAACGGTAGCCGAGAAACTTATGATTTGGAACATCAAAAACCGTGGCGTCTGCTTTTTTCCCAACTTCAAGGCTTCCAACTTCATGCGCCCTATTTATGGCATGTGCGGCATTAACGGTTGTTGCAGTGATGGCTTCGGCGGGTGTAAGTTTTAGTTGGCAACACGCAAAGGCTATGGTTAACTGTTGACTTTCAGCCCAACAGCTAGGGTTAAAATCTGTTCCAAGCGCAACTGGCACGCCTATATCTATCATTCTTCTAGCGTCCGCATAGCATCCCATCATTAACGTGAAGGAAGCTAAAGGTAGCAAAACAGCGACAACATTACTCCTCGCCAAAGCTTCCATCCCCTTCTCTGACGCAAACAGCAAATGGTCAGCGGAAACCGCTTCAAGTTCAGCAGCCAACTCTGCGCCACCAGTCCAACTTAACTCGTCCGCATGCAACTTCGGCTTTAAACCATGTTCTTTACCGCTAAGCAAAATCCGCCTCGACTGTTCAATGTTGAAGACACCTTTTTCACAAAAAACGTCACAGAATTCCGCCAGTTTAAGATTCGCCACCGTAGGTATCATCTCTTCAATTAGGAATTTCACGTATTCATCAGCACTTTTTTCTGGCGGAACCGCATGGGCACCCAAAAAAGTGGAAACAACAGAAACTGGATGTTTTTCGTTTAATCGCTTTAAGACTTGGAGACATTTTATTTCATTATCCCTATCCAACCCATAGCCAGATTTTGCTTCCACAGTTGTTGTTCCATGCAACAGCATAGCATCCAAGGTTTTCATGCAACCTCTAAGCAATTCTTCTTCGCTTGTCTTTCGTGTTTCCACCACGGTCTGTAATATTCCGCCGCCCCGTTGCAGAATCTCCATGTAAGAAGCGCCTTCAATCCTCAGCTCAAATTCGTTTTCCCGAGAACCGGCGAAAACAAGATGTGTATGTGGGTCAACAAAGCCTGGCAAAACAATTTTCCCTTCTGCATCTATAACTTCTTCGCCTTCGAATCTTCTTTTTATCTCTTTTGTCTTGCCAACAGCCACAATTTTTCCTTCATGAGCTGCTAGGCTTCCATTCTTTATTATCGCCAAGTTTCGCATGGATTTACCAGTTAAGGGCTTATCGCTTCCCCCTTTCAACGTTAAAAGCTCATTCGCATTAAGAATAAGTAAATCAACCTTTTCTTTTGCCACTTTATTCGCCTCTGCCCTTCTCCAGAGCCTTTTGCACCGCCACCTCTAGAACGCGTTCTTCAGTAAGATTGTCAATTTTTAAGTAGTAGCTAGCTACGTCAATAAGCGCCTTCAATGGAGCCATCCCGCAAAACTCGGAACCAACGATGGGCACATTGTACCGTTGGGCTTCCACCTTAATTAATTCAAAAACTCTGTAAAGCGGTGTTCTCTCAAAATCGCTTATGCTCATCCCAATTTGCGTAATATTCTTTTCTGGAATTTTGGCTGCCATAGCCTTAACCGTTGCGAAACCGCCTTTTCCCGCATGCAAAGCCTTAGCTATTTTCTTAGCTATTTCCAAATCAGGAGTTCCAAGGTTCACGTTAAATCCTGCCATGATTTTTCGGGCTCCCGTTACGGTTGCGCCTGCGGTTGGATGCGGTTTAGCTGGTCCAAAATCTGGTTTTCTTTCTGGCTGTTTTATCATTTCCGCAAGTTTTTCATATTCTCCTTTTCTTATCCAGTCTAAATCTCGCCTCTCTTGCTTTGTTGCGGCTTCGCCGTAAAGGTATACGGGCAAATTATGTTTTTCTGCTAAGGCTTTCCCGAAGTTTTTAGCTAGTTCCACGCATTCTTGTAGGCTGATGTTTCTGACGGGTATGAAGGGTACAACATCGACGGCGCCTATTCTGGGATGCTGCCCTTTATGTTTGTTCATGTCAATCAATTGAATAGCCTTTCCAGCAGCTTTCAAGGCAGCCTCCAAAACTGAGCTTTTGTTTCCTATGAAGGAAACTACCAGCCTATTATAATAATCGTCATAAGTATGGTCTAAAATGTAGGCGTCTTTTGTCTTTTCGATTTCCTCCAATATTGCCTTCACAACTTTTGGGTTGGATGTGCTGAAATTTGGCACGCATTCGACAATTTCCTTCAATGCTGTTCCTCCGGGATTAGGATATTTAAGGCAATAAGATTTAAAACAACTCCTATTTCATCTTTCTTTGTCCAGAGATGAAAACCTTTGACTGCGGACGTAGAATTTGAAATTCCTAGCTGGGAACAAATTTACCAAATGCTCTTAAACGCAGCCCACAAAATTCGCCGAGACAATTTTTCGCCAGATATTATCGTAGGCGTTTCCCGCGGAGGCTGGATTCCCGCAAGGATAATGTCAGATTTACTGGAAAATCCAGAATTGGCTAATGTAAAAGCAGAATTTTACATGGGAGTCTGCGAAACCAAAGGTGAACCAGTTATCACTCAACCCGTTTCCGTTTCTGTGAAAGGAAAAAAGGTTTTAGTTGTGGACGACGTAGCCGACACTGGCAAAAGCCTCCATCTTGTAAAACTTCACCTTATAGAACAAGGCGCGACAGAAGTGAAAATAGCCACCATATATTATAAGCCATGGAGCATAATCGTCCCAGACTATTATGAAAAAGAGTCCAGGTGCTGGATAATTTTCCCATGGGAAAGAAAAGAAACCATGAGAAACATTATAGAAAAAAGTCGAAACCAAGGAAAAACCATCGAAGAAATAAAAGGAAAACTCGTAAAATGCGGCTTTGACCCAACGCTTGCTGAAAGATTCATCAAAGAAATCTACGGAGCAGCCAAGCCTTGATAAAAAAATTAGAAGAATTCGGAACTTACGTTCTTATCGCCGGCTTCAGAAAAGTAGAAATAAAAAATGTAGATGGCTTCTTTAGCATCATTCGAGAAAAACTAAAAAATGAAGACGTGATTGCGCAATTTTTTAATGCACAATTTGTAGCTGGATGGCAACATCTTTACTTCGCAACCTTAAACGCGCTTACATCATTCAAAAATCGAGAAAACATCTCTAACAGCCTTGCCGTAGAAATCCTCCTTTACGCTTCGGCGCAGAGACAAATAAAACGTGCAGTGGAGAAGCTTGGAATAAAGCCGGAAACACATGAATTAGCCATAGTCCTCGTTTCTAAAAGTGAAAACGTCCTACAAAAGGCTCTGGAAGCAATAACAAAACTAAGTTTCGGCGAACGTGAAGACAATGTGCTGGCATTAAGCGACCAAAAAGTTGAGAAAATAAAAAAATTGTTTAGCATCTCTGATTTAGAGTTGAAGGCAAAAATGGAGAAGGAAGGCTTGGAGAAAGAAGCTTTAATAGACTTGGTGATTGAACATATGGCGTTATTGACTGCTGAACGCTGATTGTCAAATTTTCTCTTTCATCACAGCTAAAATATCCGTTGGCTTCAGCACAGATATGCCTGTTAATCCGCCTACAACTTCAACTTGAATAATTTTGTCTGGATTGCTCAAATCCACTTTTCGTTCAACATTGGCTGCAGCCGCCTCTATAAGGTCTGTTGTTGAAATTTCCGTAAACCTCTTTTCCACAGTAACACGAAAAGTTTCGTTCTCCTTTATCTTGCCAGCCAACTCTGTAACTACGCGTTGAATCTCGCCCAAGTTCGTCCGCACAACCTTTTCGATGGGAATAACCCTAAACGTGTAACGGAACTCATACGGCCTCTCTTTCAATATAGCACGTAGTTTCTCCACAACTTCAAAAGGATTAAAGGCGGTTTTTGCAGCTATCAAACCAGCCACACCAGTCTTGTCCACAGTTGCAGCCGTATCGCCAATCTCACCCAACAAATACCAAATTTCCGAACATGCCTCATCTTCATTTCCACGAGAAGTCGTAATCAAAAGGTTGAAATCTCTTAGCACAGTCTCCCACCCTTACAATAAACTATTGAATTTAACAGTTTTAAGAAACTTTCGTGCATAAACGGCTTGTTCTATCCAAATTTAAAGGTTATTAACATCGTAAAACTGATGTAGACTTGAAATGGCGACTGTTTTAGTGCCTTCCGCTTCCTATATACTCTCTGACCATCTGTTGTCTAGCGAAGGCACTCATTGCTACAACTTTTTTAGGTATATGGCTAAATACGGCTATCAGTTTCATGCCATTTCCAATTACATAAGCATAAAACAGCCTTTATCAAACGTAAAATTCTATCAAGTCGGAACATTTGAAGGGCGAGCAAATATCGCCCAGAAATATTTAGCGCATTTTGAGTTGTTAGTAAAGGGAACGTTGAAAGCGTCAAAAATTCTTCGGAAGGAGAGCATTGACATAATTCATCACATGCTGCCAGCAGTCTACAACCAAACTTTCAGTCCTATAGCTCTTCTCCGTGTCTCGGCAAAACCATTCATTTTTGGACCAGTTTCTGCACATGTAGCCACAATATTTCGACGTCCCATGGACGAAGCTTTCTTTGCACCATTAACTGTTAAGCTTCATAGAGAAACTGTGAGGTGCTGTCATAGTCTTATTGTAATAACAAATCAAGTGAAGAAGCTTTACAAAGATTTTGTCAAAGAAGAAAAAATACAAGTTATACCGTTTGGTGTTGACGTTGAAAAATTTCGACCGCCTAAGAAAGACAGAAAAAGTGGCGTTTATGAAATTTTGTATGTGGGTTCCCTCTATCCCATCAAGGGTTTAAAATATTTAATTCAAGCATTTGCCCAAGTATTAAAGGAACGAAGAGACGTTAGGCTCAGAATTGTGGGAAACGGACCAGAAAAGGCTCGGCTTTCTCTTTTAGTTAACAAGTTAGGATTGCAGGGCAACGTGTTTTTCGAAGGTTTTATTCCCTATAACGAAATAGTTCCTTACTATCAGCAATGTGACATCTTTGTTTACACAACGCTTGGCGAGCCTTTCGGCAAATCCATCATAGAAGCAATGGCATGCGGAAAACCCATCATCACGTCAAACATAGGTGGGCCAGCGGAAATTGTTGAAAACGGAAAATCTGGTTTTCTCGTGCCACCAACCAAACCTAGAGCAATTGCTGGAAAAATATGTTTGCTCCTTGCAGATGTTTATCTAAGGAGACGAATGGGAGAGGCTGCAAGAAGGACTGTGACTGAAAAATATTCTATGGAAAAAATTGCGGAACTTTCCCACCAATTATATCAAAGTTGCATATAGATTGTTCAAAGTCGGATTCTGATGCTTTCCTAAACAATATTTTGTCACATAAATTATCATCAAAATAACCGCCAACGGGAAACTTATGGCGAAAAACCCAAAAGTATCAATAATAATTCCAACCTTTAACTCCGAAAAAACCTTAGCCCTTTGTCTTCAATCCATAAAAAATCAAACATACCCAAATATTGAAACAATCATTGTTGATAGCCACAGCCAAGACAAAACCGTTGAAATCGCCAAACAATTCGGCACAAAAATTTTGCTTTCACATTCAGAACGTTCCGCTGCAAGAAACTTGGGCTCTAAAAAATCGAAAGGCGTTTTCGTTTTATTTGTAGATTCAGACATGGAACTGTCGCCCACGCTTATTGAAGAATGCGTAAACCTATGTCGCCGAAAAAAGGCTGACGCCATAATCATCCCCGAAGAATCAGTTGGCAAAGATTTTGTGGCTCAATGTAGAAGCATGGAAAAAGAAATGCGTGTAGGCGGAAAATTTTCTGAAGCACCCCGTTTTTTCAAAAAAACAGTCTTCAAAAGTATAGGCGGTTTTGACGAAAATCTTGTCTGCGGGGAAGATTTTGATTTAGGCAAGCGCACCGAGCTCGCCGGCTACAAAATTGGGCGATGTCAAGCGAAGATTATACATCACGAAAAAGAAATGTCCTTGAAAAAGCTGATCTTGAAAACCTACTATTACGGCAAAACGCTTCCATACTACATGCGAAAGAACCCTTCGCTTTCAATAAAAACATCCTGCCCAATCCACATCGCAAAAAACCTTAAAACGCTACGTAAGAAGCCGAAAACCTTCACGCAACTGCTTTTCATAAAACTCATCGAATATATCACATACATCATAGGCTTTCTTTCCAATTTATTAAACATGCAATTTAAGCCTACACATTCTCCAGAAAAAACTTCGCATAAACTTTCCAGTCCAGAAGCAAAAAGGATTGAATTAACGTTAAAACACATAGGCTCTAACCCCATTTTAGACGCAGGGTGCGGAACAGGCTGGCTTATGACATTTTTGGCTAGAAAAGGCTTTAACGTAATAGGTTTAGACATTTCGCGAGGCAGCCTAAAAACTGCACACAAATCTTTCTCCAAAAACAAGGCGGTTTTAGGCTCTCTCGATAGGATTCCATTTCCCGACAACCAGTTTGGCACCGTAGTGCTTTTCGACGTGCTTGAACATGTAAAAGAAATATCCGGAGTGCTTTCTGAAGTGAAAAGAGTAACCAAGAAAGGTGGACATATTCTAGTAAGTCTGCCTAACGCCACCGGAAGCTACAGTTTAATAAACGACATACTCAAAGAAAGAGTATTAATGAAAATTTTTCCATTCATAAAATTAGCCAACTACAAAACTTTAAAACATCACCATAAACACCTCCATCATTATTCATGGTGGAAAAGGCTTCTGGAGTCGCAGGGCTTTTCCATAATAACGTCATGCAACATCGAAATTTTCACACCTATACTATCCATTTTCCTTAGAGACAGGCTCTTGCAACGTATCGCATATTATGATGTGCAAAACGCACATAGTTTCCCACATTTCTTGGCTTCAGAGTGGTTCATGTTATGCATCAAAAACTAGCGGTAAAGCGAAGCATTTTGTATTCGGAATCTTATTCCAATTTCGGTTAATTCTTATTAATGGATTATGAAGAACCCTTTTCCATCGACGTGAAAGGCTTATGCGAAAACTCTTCAATAGTTCCATCAAAAAACTAGGCAAATACTTGGAAAAACTAAAAGCATGCACATTAAAAGTTAGGTTAGGAGACAGTAGAATTCGCTTTCTCATAGACTTTCTAATCATAACTGTTGTTGGGCTCATAGTCTTTCGCAACTTCATTTTCAGCGATAAATGGCCTGGAGGAGGCGACGTGCTCGGAATGATTTCTCGAGCCTACCTTTATGGAAAAGATTTTAGGTGGCTTTATGTGTGGCGAATGTACTCTTTCGGCTTTCCAGAAGGAATTAACTCCTTTGATTTCTTTCTCCTGCTCTTCTACTCGGTGTTCCAAAATCCTTCTGCTACAACAAAGGCTTTCTTGTTTTTATTTTTCGTAGTTGCCGGTTTCTCCATGTATGCCTTCGCTTATCAACACACCCGCAAGCACATTGCCGCCCTTTCTGCAGCCTTAGTATACATTCTAAACCAATGGTTTTTCTCCCAGTTCACAGAAGCTCACGGCGACATAATTTTCAGCTACGCGTTGGCTCCATTAATCTTCCTCCTTTTGGATAGGGCATTGCTTTTTGGAAAACTCAAAGACATCATACCCTTAGCAGTATTCCTCGCAGTGTTTCTTACAGGCTTTCATCCAGAATGCGTCTTCATTTATGGCTTATTTTTGTTAACATTTGTCTCCTTTTATATATTAGTGCCAACAAAAGTAAACAACTTCAAAACTCGAATTCAGCGTGTTTTGAAAGTAACCCTCAGCGTCGGCGCCCTTTCCTTTCTTCTTTCCGCTTTTACCCTTTTACCTTTATTCTCTAACCTTTCCCCTCCCTATTACTCCCGAGAATATCGGTATTATCTTGAAGAGGCTATGGGTGGAAGTTTCCAAAAATTTTTGGACGCATTCACGTTAACAGGCATTGAAAAATGGGGATACGGCTTCGTATTATCTGGTCCAGAGGACATTTACCTTCCTGATTTTCCCGTTCAAGCAGTTTCGGCGTTCATTTTTTTGTTAGCTTACAGCACAATACTATTCAGAAGGGACAGATACACCTATTTCTTCGCTTTTTCAACAGTAGTTTCCATCATCATTTCTATGGGTCCACATGGCTTGTTTGGAGAAGTTTTCGTGTGGGCATGGTTCAATGTACCATATTTTGCAGTTTTTAGGGCGGCCAGCCGATGGGTAATGATGGCTGCTTTTTCGCACTCCTTCTTTGTCTCACTCCTAGTCAGCATGCTAACAGAACATTTTCAAAAGAAAAATCTAATCAACAACGCAAAAATATCTCCCTCAAACTTTGAAGAAATTCGCGCTTCGAAACTTCGAATTTGGTTTACAGCTTTGGTTGACTTTTATCAAAACTTTCACCGAGTATTCTATTATGGAGCAACGATTCTCCTTGTCCTTATTCTTTTAATAGGATTCCTCTCTTGCTTTTTCTTCATTCGTCAAGGCTTGCAAGTCTCTAGCCCGCCTTCTAGTTATCTGGAACCGTATGAATGGATTGCAACTATGCCTGGAAACTTCAAAGTGGTCACGGTGATGCGGAGCGCTGGTGAATGGTGGGAAGCGCCAGGCGCCGCGTCTGATTTTGGGTATGCTGGCATGTTTACGGATTTAGGTTGGGGGCATGACATTGGATATGACAGTGCTTTCATTCATGACAAACCGGTTCTTCAAGATGGCGGATGGAACCCTTTTTCTCGAGCGTTTGTAGATCACTTAAGATTTCGATTGGCAAGAGAAAACTTGACAGATGACATGTTAAAAATGCTTGGAACATTTGATTACAAATACGTGGTCATCCCATCCTACGCAACAGCAAACATTCGAAACTTCTTTTTACAACAACAAGGCGCCCGAATAATTTACAACCAAAGCAGTTCGCTAATAATTGAAAACATGTTTAATACACCCCACATTTTCGCAGCAACTCAACACGCAGTAGTCGTCGGAGGATTTGGAACCTTTTCATCCCTTGGCAAAATAGACTCTTTCAATCTAAATCAAATGCCCCTAGTTTTTGCACATCAAATGAACGAACCCTTTTTCACTAACCCATTATTGAACACTTCTCATGCAATAATTTTCGTGGACAGCGACATTTTAGACTTTGTCATGATATCGCTAAAAGACAGTTCAATAATGATAAATGCTGCGAAGTACAGTGCGGCAAGCATGAACCACACAAAGTATTGGGTGCGAGAGCCATATTGGAGGATTATTGGCTGTTTGTTGCTGAGCAGAGAAACATTGACCACACGCGGCGAAAACAGCGTTGACATACCCTTCAAAGTAGATTCCGCTGGCTTTTACGACCTTTGGATTAGGCTAGGCTTTGCACCTAACAGAGGAAAACTTCGAATTTTCGTAGACGGCGCCTTCTGCAAAGAATTTTATCCATATTCAAGTTCCATAATTGGACTAAAATGGGCAAATGTTTCACGCTTAAACCTTCAAGCGGGCAACCATATCCTAACGCTTGTCAATGATGGCTCTGGTTTCAATGACATTGACGTAATTGCAATAGTGAATCCAACAGTTTTTCAAAAGGCATTTGACGAATTTATAAAAAACATGCAAAATTATTCTGGTCGTCTCATCTATGTTAAAGAGGCGGAATTTTTGGAAACAAAGGGCTGGCCACTGATTTCCCAACTTTTTAATGGCTTTATGCTACATTCAGAAGGCTATGGGAAAATAATTTCTTATGAAGGGAAAGCCACAACCAGTTCCGTGGAAGAAGAAGGTTTAACCGCAGAAAAAGCCATTGACGGAAGCAAAAATTCCCGCTGGTCTTCCGCTAAAGGTATGCCTCAATGGCTACAAATTCAATGGGATTCCACACAAACCATCTCAGGCGTTCACATACTATTTGAAAGGGCTTTCGCTATAGACTACGCAATACAAACATGGAATGGTGTTGAATGGATAAATCAACTAAATGTCACTGGCAACACATTCCAAGAAAGATTCCACATTTTCCCGCAAGCAGTAAACACTACAAAATTACGGCTCTACATAACTAAAGCCACCGAATTTGGCACCATAAGCATATGGGAATTCGAAGTTTACTCACCTTCCGAAGAAACATCCCTTAAAACTGAGATTTTTATCCCATGGAAAGGAAACTACATGTTAGCAACTCGCTTAATAACTGGGCCAGATTATGGGGTTCTCTACGTAAAAACAAACGGCACAGAGTTTAAGGTTTCTTGTGAGGCTGCCCAGAAAGGTTTTGTATGGCGTGAAATTGGGCCATTTATGCTTGACGTAGGCAGTCAAGAAATAGAGCTTAAGGCAGTTGGCAGAATGGACTTAGATACTATCCTAGTGTATTCTTTAAAGTCTGAGGAAACTTTTCTTTCCATAAATAATTTATTTGGTAGAAAAAATGCTTCGCCTAACCTCGTTTTTGAGAGAGTTAATCCATGCAAATATGTTGTCCATGTTGAGGAGGCCAAGGAGCCTTTCCTTTTGATTTTTTCCGAGTCTTATCATCCTTTGTGGAAAGCCTTTGTCGAAGGCGTTGAATATTCGCCCTTTGTATCTTATCATATTGTTAATGGCTACTATATTGAGAAAAATGGAAAGTTTGATGTAGTTCTGTATTTTACTGCGCAAGATGTTGCAAATTTGGGATTAAAAATTTCTCTTATTACTTTCATTTCACTTATGATTGTAGTGGTTCTATGGTGTAAGCCGCTTAAGTGGTTAAGAAAGCTTTTTCGAAGAAGACTTGGGAAGACGAAAACGTCATTTTACGTGAAGCATTTGTTTTATTCGGTTTTTCTGTCGTAGTTTTGGCTTGAGTGGTTTGTCTTTCTTGTTTAGGTGTCTAATTCGGAATCTGAACCACTAAAAAATTTTTAATAAATGGTTCAATGCTCTCATATTTGGCATGTATGAGGAATGTAAAATGAAGAAAAATCTAGACCAAAAAATAAACAAAACCACGCTGCTCGCAGTAACGCTAGTACTAGTTCTAGCAACAAGCCTAATTCCCACAATCTCTTCCGGACAATTTCAACCTTTACAACTATGGAGCGAATCTGACTATCGACACGTTTATGGCGTTTTAGGCAACGACACATATTCGCTATATCCCTTCGAGAAAAAGAGCACACAAATTGGCTTTTCAAAATACGGCGAACTAATGAACCCCTATGTCCCTGTGGGCTTAAACTACAGTGGCGCTATTGATCCCTTTGCCAACAGCTTTGTTGCAAGGCAAGACTGGAACGAAGGATGGGTGCTGAACTGCACATATGTCCAAGCAGGTCAATACAAAAATGTTTGGGCTTTCGCACTCTACAGTGACACATTAGGTAGCGGCACACCACCAGACCTTGACTGGCAACACGTTACAAGCGGCTTCAGTCAACCCTACTGTGGCAGAAAAACAAATGCTTACGCCAAAAGCTATCCAATCGAAAAAATTTATGACGGGCCAAGAAAAGCCGTTTATAGGCTCAAAACAGTGATTTCCACGAATACGACTGTTCAAGGCTTTGAAGATGACAAAATACTTGAACTTACCTTCCATGTTATCTTTGAAAAGGACAAGAAATACGTTATTTGGATAAAGGACATCAAAAGAGTCGACATAGGTAAAGGCATTGGCACAATGCAAATTGAATTCAGTGAAAGAGGACAATGGGACATGGAACGAGCGTCACACCCACTTGCTTACGCTCACTGGTTCGTAAACCAATCAAGCGAATACAACAAACACATATTCTACAACGGTTCATACACATATCACTCGGATGCAAAAGCCGCGGGCTACGATGTCTGCCAAATAATAAGCAAATCCTTACCCTACGTCGGTTGGGCAGCTTTCTGGCCAAACACCACAGTCAACTATGTGGAAGCCTTTGACGTTACAACTGTTCAAACAAGACTTAGCACGCTTTCAACTGCTCATGATTATTATCAGGTGCAGTATTGGCCTAGCGACTATAAGGTGGCAAGTTTGCGCAGGTATGAACCGCTAAAAACTCCAATAGAGTATCCAAGAGGTGAGGGACGTTGGAGCAACGAGCCTATGGTGTTTGTAAATAACGTAGCAAAGACAAAGGGCACTCACTACGAATGGGTTTACAATTCAACAAGAGGACGATGGGGAGTGGAATTTTACCCTGCACATAATCCTTCGTCAACTGATTATCTCCGCATAGTTTACAAATCGACACAAGGTGTCCTGCAAAGTGACATGAGTCCAGCGCCACATGAACCCGCAACGCCATATGTGATAGGTGAATGGGCTTTCGACCTTACATGGGCAAACGTAACCCGTTCAACAAACCAGTTCCGCTGTGTAACAGTCTATGGAGTAACAGACATTCATGACGCTTCAGACGCTGACCAGTATGGACATCACCCGGACAGTCAATATGACTCTGAAAACGTTTTGGACCGTGAGGTTAGGTTCCAACTGAATGAAGTGTTCAATCCATGGGACTTGAACGATGCTGTGCATAAGGACTTTGACAGGTGGGTTTACAAAACAACATTGACTAGCTCAACCTATAAAATAACGGTGACAGACGGAATCGTATGGAACAGCACCTCTTGCCTAGCGCCTTACTATATGCTACGGAAGTGGGGCGGGACAAGCGGTTCTGTTGGTTGGAGTTACACTTATTCGCATTCAGAACACTGGAGTGCTAAACTGGACAACACTGGAGGGACCTCAGTAGCGCTTCGTATGAGAATAGACAGACCATTTTACAAGCTAGATGGCGATAATGAAACAGCGCTCTATTGGTGGCAACGTTCAACATGGAACCCGACAACTAGCGGGCTAGAAAAGATAAGATTGCTTGTCGACATGAACGGCGACGGCGTTTACAACACTACGGGCAATAGTCCAGACTATTATATTGAATCTGTTGCTAAATATTGGGACTCTTATGTTTCTGGACAATGGAAACGGGTGCGTCCTTCAGGCTATAATGATGGGAACTCGCCCAACCATAATAGCCATTATGAATCTGGAACCAACTGTACTGATTGGCACACAGGCTTTACATGGCAGATACAATACGCCAATGGTTCTTCAAACAGCAAATTGAAGATACATGGCTTGAACAACACGAGGAAACACACTTTCGAATGCCTTAAACAGCATGGCTTCGCAAACGACCAAATCTTATTCGCAGAAATAGTCTTACAAGGAGACTTAGAAACATACGGTACTATATACATTGACGATGTTTACATTGACGGTATACGCTATGACATGGAGTCTGGAAAAATGGTTCCAGACACTTGGGACGCATACTGCGACGTACCCGAAAGAGTCTTAGTGAACGGAACCCTCTGGGCAAGATACGGCTACCACGACCTAGACCCATCAAAAGCTGGAACAGGCGTTTACCGAGACTATTACACAATAGACTTTAGCAACGGCACAATATGGTTCTGGCGTTACAACTCACTTACGTCACAATACGAACTCCTAACACTAAAACCAGGAACAACCATTAAAGTTCTCTACTCCACCGACGCCTACGACAACGAATACAAATACGAATATAACGACCCATACAGAGATGTTGGACGCTACGAATGGAGCGTAGTGGGCACATGCTCCGCAGCCATAGACTCGACAGGCGCCTCCATGGTGACATCGGCGTTCCAAGAATGGAAATACATAGAAGTCTACAAGAGTGCACTCGAACTTAAAGAGGCAACTTGGGGACCATATGCGCCCTACGTGCTTCGTGAAGTTACAACAGCTGATAGAACAAGAAGCCACTATAGAGACTCCATTAATAGGCTACATCTAAAAGACGACTGGTGTTCCACTCTGCCCATCTCAAGCAGCAACATAATAGTTGTAGGCGGACCAGCCGCAAATGGCCTAAGCGAATATTTCAACGACTACACAGACGCCTTCTTAATCAAAAGCGATGTTTCCACAAGCGAACTGACCGGCAACGGCATATACGGGCCTGGATGCTGGAACAAGACAAGAGCCTACTATGGCGGAGCTTCAGGCGCCAGCGGATACGCAGTCATATCAACATACAAAGACCTTAACGGCACAATAGGCTTCATAGTATGGGGCTATGATGGACAAGACACTTACTACGCAGCTTACGCATTACGCCACGGCTTAATAGCCTACCTACAATACTTGCAACCAGGCGTGACGACTCTGATACTCAAAATAACTTACACGACTCATCCAGTAACAATAAGCATCGTGGAATGCCTCGGAATATTCACTGAATGCACAGGATTCGGGCACATCAAATACCTAGGCGAAGGCGGGGCCACCTACGTCAGAACAAACTTTGTGCTAGTACTAGCCAGAAGACTCGGCATTGAGCATAAGCTTATGTCATTCTCTTGGCCACCAAGCATACACGCGGATCCATAAGCCGCGTTCTCTCCCTCTTTTTATTATCCCAGTTTTAGCTAAAATTTAGCCTAAGGTTGTTTCTAAATGAATTTCTGAGCTTTCTGGAACTTCATTGTTTGGCTGTGTGTCAATCCAATGGAATATGTAGCATGTTTTGTCGTAGCTGAAGTTGTTTACGATTAGGTCTTTGAAGCATATTCCGCCGGCCCATGTGCCTTTCCAGTCGAAGCCGTAAATGATCAGGATTGTGTTAGAAGAATCTTTGAAGATTTCCATCACGATTAAGTCTTCTAAGCCGGAATCTACGATTGTTTTAAGAAGCGTTGCTAACACTGTGCCGTTTTGAGCGACAAACATGTAATGAGAAGTGTTAGCTGCAAACTTTACTGGGGCTAATAAAGCGGATTCGTAATATTTTACTGCTTTATGGGTGCAAGGGCCTCCGAAAAAGGCGACTACGCTGTTTTTTATGGTTGAAGTGTTCACTGCTCCAGTTTCCAGTAACCAATTTTGCGTGGAGACAAAGCCTTGATTTTGAATGTTTTTGCATAAGCCGTATATTATTGCGCCTGAAACAGCGTCGTATGTTGCTTCTGCGCGAGATAGCTGTTGAGGATTATTGTACACGAAATAGACTGTGCCAGAGCCTGCGCTGATTATCATGTTTCCTACTGAAGATAATGTTCGTTTAACGGCTTTCTCCGCGTTTACTAGCCCATAACCGTAATATTCATCAAAACCTTTTTCACCCAAGTCTTCGGCTGTTGCCTGTAATAAGGCTCGAACATGGTCTCTAGACATGTTGGGGAATTGGCTCCAAATCAAGGCTGCAACACCGCTTACATAAGGTGCAGCCATAGAAGTTCCACTCATATACTTGTAACCGTTGTCCCAAACAGTGGAAAGAATGTTAACTCCTGGAGCTACCAATTCAATCCATGTTCCGAAATTGCTGAAGGGAGCGCGTTGATTGTTTGTGTCTGTTGCTGCAACTGCTATGACTTCGTCGTAGGCTGCAGGATAAGATTTGGCTTTTGTTGCGTCGTTTCCAGCCGCAGCCACGATAAGTACTCCAGCATCATAAGCGTATTTTATTGCATCGTAGATTAGGAAGCTGCGTTTGTATTCTCCCCAACTGCAACTTATGATGTTGGCGCCTTGGTCAACAGCGTGAATTATGGCATTAGCCAAGTCCACAGTGTAGCCGTTGCCTCTAAAGTTGAAGCCTTTCTCCGCCATTATTTTGACTTGGGCAACTCCCGCCACGCCGACACTGTTGTTTGAAACCGCTGCGATTATGCCAGCGCAATGTGTGCCATGTCCATGATCATCCATAGGATCAGCATCATCATTCACCCAGTCATAACCAAGGGGCACATAATTGGCTGCTAAGTCGGGATGATCATAGTCTATGCCTGTGTCGACGACGGCGACTAGAACATGTTTCTCTCCTTTTTGCATGTTCCACGCTTGTTCTGCGCCTATTTTCATTGTTCCCCATTGGGATTTCCAGTATGGGTCGTTTATGACGGAGCTAATGTGGAGTTTCCAGTTGGGTTCAACATAGGTTGTTAAATCGCTTTTTTTCAACGTTTCCAGAAAGGGTTTGATGCTGATAAGTGGTAAGTCAATTATGAGGTTGGAAATTTTTTCTTTTAGCGATATTTCTCTTAAAATATTTCCGCCAGAGTCTGTGATTAGTTGAAGTAGTTTAGAGTAGCTTTCTTGCCAGTTGTGGTTTATTCCGATTACAAGTTGGATAGAATCTTCATCGTAGACAAGTTCCAAATTTTCGTAGAGGGCATTTTCAATGTTAGAAGTTATGTTGTTATGGTTGTATAGTTCATAGAGTATTTTTGTAATTTGGTCGTTAAGCGTCTCTGTACTGTTTGTTTGGATAAGTGTGAGTGTGGAAAAAAGTAGGATGGCTATTATGGTGATGGTGAGAAGCATATGTTTTTTCGGTGGTTTCCATGTGTTCCGCATTTTCTCGTCCGTCTGTATTTTTGTTCTTCAGTTGTGGGGTTCTACATGGATACAATATGTCTAAATTTAGACATATCAATAGTAATATAGGGCGAACTAGCCTATAAACATTATGCTTAAAAACATACTAAATATGCATAGCTCAACATCTACGCCAAAAGCCCGCAACACGCCTTAAAACTTGCAAATCTCTCTCAAACACATGTACCCAATCAAACCGTCGCACAAAAGTTCTAGAAGCCAAAGACAATTTCCTATATTCCTTTTCACTCGTAAAAATAATCTTCAAAACTTTCTCGGTTAAAGATTCAACATTCCACGGAGGAACAAAAAATGCACTTTTGCATTCTCCAAAAATTTCGCTTACCGCCGGCATCGCATAACAAACAACAGGCAAACCGCATGCTAACGCCTCTGCAATAGCCAAACCCCAACCTTCAAAAATGCTTGGAAAAACGAAAACTCTGCTCTCACTCATCAGTTCATACAACTCTTCTTCCGTGAGACCGCCCTTTAAAAAAACATTCCGCTCTAAGCTAGCTTTCTCCACTTCTTTTCTGAGATTAGATAATTCGGGTCCGCTGCCGATGATTACAAGTTTTGATTCTTTTTTGAGTTGGACAATTTTTCGCCAAACTTGGATGAGGTCGTATATACCCTTTTCTTTTGCGATTCTACCAACAAAAATGCCGTCATAAAGCTTGCGTGAATTGTTTTTCTTTGCATAGTTTTTTTGGGTGACGCTGTTTCCGCTTAGAAAAATCTTGTTTTCCATTACGCCGTTATGTATCAAAGTTTTCGCGGTGGTTTTTGAAACGGTTATGCAAGCATCTGCACGTTTTAAAATCTGGAGAGTGCAAACGAAGGCGAAAGTTTTGATTAGAGAAGAAATTTTTCCGTAGCCGACTTTCCTGTAAGTGTTATAAGTTGTGAGGAAGTTTTGTCGGTATTTGGGTGTTAAAACGTCAAGATGATGGACGACGACGCAAATTGGCAAGTGAGACATTATGTGAATTATGTAGGCTGAAAGCAAATTAGGCAAGGTATTGTTAGGCGCAAGAATCACGTTAAACTCGCCTTTCTTAATAATCTTAGATGAGTAACCACACGCCTTAATTGTCCATAAAACCCACGAAAAATAAAGGGTCACCCAGCCTTTGCCGACAAAACTTGGCGAAGACAAAAAATGCCTTTTTAGACAAGCACCAAACTCTGTTGGCAGAGTAGACTGTGGCTCTACAACCGTGATTTGAACATTATGTTTACAAAAATATTTCACCATTTCGATAAACCTTTTTTCAGCACCACCCACTGCAGTCACTGCGGGGTTTGGATGGAAAAAGACGCTGAAAACACGCATACTCAACAACTTTTAAACCGTTTTCTATGTTAAAGCTTCTCTAAAACTGTTTCCAATGAGTGCAAATGTTTTTCACAGGAAAAGTTTTCCTTCACATAATTGTAAGCGAAACTCCGCATAGAATCCTTCCCGATATCAATAGCCTTCAATGTTTTTTCCGCAAAGTCTCCAATATTATAGGGCTCAGCCCTGAAACCAGTCTTACCAGAAATAACAGTTTCGCATGGTCCAGCGTCGTCATCCCAAACTACTGCGGGGGTTCCACATGCCATTGCTTCCACCGGACCCAAACCGAAATCTTCCCTTGGAACAGGATAAACATATACGTCTGCTGCATTGTAAAGCTCCACAAGCTTCTCTAATGGTTGAAAACCCAAAAAACGTATGTTTTTGCTAACGCCTAAAACATTTGCAAGTTTTAGAAGTTTCTGAACATAGTTAATGTTTTCTTTTGTAACTTCACCTGTGAACGCCAAAGTAGTAGAGGGGAATGTCCTCGTTATGTGAGGCATCATTTGTATAAGCCATTCCCATCGCTTTATCGCCGCAAGCCTTCCAGTGGAAAGAATAAGTGGCCAACTGAACTTTGAACGGGTTTTATGAATTTCTTCTTTTTTTAATGGTTTGAATGTGTGAATGTCTACTGGCGGATAGCATACAATAGGCTTTATGGCATATATTGCCTCGACCCGTTTGGCTGTAAAGTAGCTGTTTGCGATCACTCTGTCTGAGTTTAATATGCTGAGGTGGTCCAGCTGTTTTAAAATAGAACCGCTGAGTCTACTTAACCAGTATATTAAGTCTCTTGTATCGTCAAATCTCCAAAGGCTTCTCTCTTTAGGAGAAAGATAAAGGAAACGCGGAGGAGAGTGAATGTAGCTTACATACTTTTTCTTTTTGAGTTTTTTTAAATTATAGCCAATCCACGGCGCTGGTCCATAACCATGACAAAGCAACACGTCGATTTGTTTGAGCGAATTTAATGTGAGAGGCGCAAAAGGTATGGATAATATTATTCTCATGATGTGGTTGTTTGGGATAGGGCTGGAGAAGTAGCTTTGGGTGAAACAGTGGGGATTGCTTGCTGTCTTCACGAGTTTTTTGTCTACATAAGCAAAATAGCATCTAACGCTATGTCCATTGTGATGAAGAAGTTCTAGTTGTTTTAAAATGACGCTTTCTGCTCCTCCTTGCTCTTTTAAGTGGCTGTAAAGGATTCCTATTTTCAATAATTTGCGCCAGCCTTACTTTTGCATAATTTTGTTTTGAGAGTTTGTTGTGTCATTGCTGAGTGTCAGCTCGATGCTTTGTGAAGGCGTATCTTTGGAATGTTATTAAAAATTTTTTAGTGGTTCAGATTCCGAATCTAAAACAGCATAACCCAGCATAACATTATAATACCCCAAACAACAGTTCAATACTGAACACCCATGTCCACGACAGAAACACCCAATGAATCTTTGTCCGCCACAACGAAAACTTCAGAAGCTACAAACATAGAGCAAATATCCAATGTTGTAAAGGCCGAATTTCAAGTGGACTCAGTTTTCGTGGAACATGGAATCCCAATGTTTTATGTTCAACTTCAACAAGACTCTAAACAAGCTTTCCTGAGGTTAATAAAAAATTTAGCGCCTTTAAATCTTATGCCAGTTCTAAGGAGACAAGACGACAAAATAGTGCTTAGCATCGTTACTAAGCCGCAGAAAAAGCCAAGCAAGCCAATAATAAACATTCTATTGTTTTTAGCGACTTTGGCAACAACATTCGCCACCGGATATTACCTCTCTTTAGAATTAGTTGAAAAAGGTTTCATGTCCTCTCCATTTATTGGCGCCATAATGTTTTCTGCGGCTTTACTGGCAGTTTTAGGAGCGCATGAAATGGGACATACAATCGCAGCCAGAAAACATGGAATAGAAGCCACACCGCCCTACTTTATTCCAGGTCCGCCTCCTATAGGAGGTCTTTTGGGAATTGGGACATTTGGAGCAGTTATTATCCAGAAGGATGTTCCGCCGAATAAAGACGCACTTTTTGATATGGGTGCAAGTGGTCCAATTATCGGGTTTATCATAACAATTTTTGTTACCCTTATCGGTTTAGCTTTATCGCCTGCCACATATATGCTGCCGAAAGGGCCTTTCTTGCCTTTGCCTCTGCTTTTTATTCCTATTGAACATTTAGTGGCTTTTCTTGGCGTGAAGTGGGAGGGCAACGTGATTTTGTTGCATCCCATAGCTTTTGCTGGTTTCATTGGGATGATTGTTACCATGCTTAATTTGTTGCCTACAGGCACGCTTGATGGTGGGCATGTGGCAAAATGTCTTTCCGGGGATAGGGCTCGAATTGTTTTAACTGTATTTTCCATAGTGTTTCTTGTTGCCTTGGGATATTGGCCTATGGCTTTTCTTGTCTTGTTCCTTTCCATGTATAAGCATCCAGGCCCACTAGAAGACGTTTCAAAGCTCTCTCTTGGCAGGAAACTTGTTGTCGTCGCACTTATCGTTATTTTTGCAGTTTGCGGAATAACTGTTTCAACTCCAGTTTATACGCTTAAGATAGACGCAGTCAAGTCGAATGGAGATAATCTTGTAGGTGTTCCTTTCTGTCTTTATTATGCAGAAGGAAAGTGTTATAGCAATCAGACGCCCTACACTTTTGATTATTTGGCTGCCGGGAATTATATGGTTTCCTTAAACTTAACAGTGACTATTGGCGGTAAACGTTACCAATTTGATAGATGGGAGATGGGAAAGTTAAACGGCACAGAACCAGTTATTCCAGTTAAGCTCAGCTCGAACATTCTTTTAAGAGCATTTTACCATGAAAAATAGATAAAAAGGGGATGTTTAAGCTTCTTCGGCTGGTACTGCTATTAATGTTTCCACCATGTATTGGGTTGTGAATCCTGTTTGCATAACAAATTTCATGGCAGTAACCTCGTCTGGTGCTTCAAAGATTATTATGCCGTCATATCTGCCGAAGGTGAAGTAAACATCTCTTATTTTGATTTCTTTTGGCGCTTTCAATTCTTTTAGATATTTTATGGCTTCCATGCCTTTCCCTTTTGGCAACAATAGAGTTATGAAGAGAATTTTTGTTTCCTCCCATTTCTTTGTATTTGGCTTTGAAGACTTAAATCTTTCATTCACCTTGTTGATGTTTTTCTCCTCTCATGAAAAAGTATTTTCTATAGGGTTTGAATCCAACTTTTGAGTAGGCTTTGACTGCTGGCAAATT
This sequence comes from Bathyarchaeia archaeon, assembly GCA_038848765.1. Classification (GTDB taxonomy): domain Archaea; phylum Thermoproteota; class Bathyarchaeia; order Bathyarchaeales; family JAWCNH01; genus JAWCNH01. The sequence continues at coordinate 2,101 of JAWCNH010000003.1, read as the reverse complement.
GTCGCTTCGGACGAAAATCATAGCAGTTGAAAGTTTTTCAAAAATCTGCTTAACCAACTCTGACACTATTGATGTTGCATAACCCTTATTTCTATGAGCCTTCTGCGTAGCAATTACCCCAACCAGACCACCAAACTCTGTTAGGCGAACACTGCCTATCGAAACGAGTTCGTTGTTAACTTTTATTCCAACCCAATTTTCTCCGGTGCCTATACCTTCAATAATTCGTTGGCTGGTTACAGTTCCCCAAAACTCTGGGTCAGCGTCCTTCATTATGGTTGCTATTTGCTCCGCGTTTGAAGTATCCAATTTGAAAATTGGATGTCTCACTTGAGGTTTTTCCTCGCCTCTATAGAGGGTCATGAGCATTAGTTCATGGGTTATTGACGGTTTATATTTGGCTAGGATGCTGGGCTTATGCTGTCTTGGTGCTTGTAACTCAACTTTTTCTAGGTCTAATTTTTCTAAAAGAGCCTTTACCGCTTCTCGGCTTCCTCTGAGCTGAACTATGTATTGCCTATAGATTAGCATCATTCCTTTGACGTGTTTTCCTTCTAGAGCCAACATGATTTCTGTTTTGTCTCTGTTGTATTTCCAATCAAAAGCGAAGAAATAATAATGGGGTATGTCTCGCTTTACATGTTTCCAGAAAATAGGTTCTAAAGAGGGTTTGAGAGATATTATTTTCATTTAACAATCCTCGAATGGCAACCCCTTCTTTTATTCGCCATAAGCCTTTAAAGGGTTTCCGAGAAGTTTTTCATTAAGTTTTAGGATGCCTAAGCCGTTGTCCCAAGTGGGGGAACGTTTAGATTCTTTGATTTGTGCGCCGCCTTTCTTTACGATTTTATCTTTTAGCAGAATGTCGCAGTCCAAGTCTGCGTATTGAATGTTTCTGGTTGCTACTGCCACGTGGACCGCTGCGCTTATGCCTATGTTTGATTCTCCCATGCATCCAATCATGCATGGAATGTTTGCAGCTTCTGTTACTGCTGCGATTTTTTTGGCGTTTTGTATGCCTCCGCATTTCATTAGTTTGATGTTGATAAAGTCCACGGCGTTTTCATAGATTAGGCGGAGGGCGTCGCTTGGAGTGTGAACACTTTCATCCGCCATTATAGGTATGGGCGAGGCAACTCTCACTTTCGCCATTTCATGCACGTTTTGAGCGCTGATTGGTTGCTCGCAAAACTGAATGTTGTAAGGTTCAAGTTTTTGAAGCACTTCTATGGCTTGCTGTGTCGTCCAGCCTTGATTTGCGTCTATGCGAATGTCAACATCGTTGCCCACCGCCTCCCTAACAAGTTTCACGCGTTCAATGTCCTCTTTGGGATTAACACCGAGTTTCAGTTTTAAAGCCTTGAACCCTTCCTTTACAGCCTTAACGGCGTCTTTAGCCATTTCTTTAGGCGTTTTGAGACTTAACGTAATATCCGTCAAAATCTCTTTTTTATAGCCTCCTAAAACCATAAACAACGGTTTTTTTGTTGTTTTGCCTAGAATGTCATGCAAAGCCATGTCAATTGCTGCCTTCGCGCTGGGATTGCCTGGCACAGTTTCATCCATGATTTCTAAGTCTTTTTCAACGCATAAGGGGCATTCGCCTATAAGCCTAGGTGCAATCTTGTCTAAAGTTTGTAAGACCGTTTCCTGTGTTTCATTCGTAACTCGTTTTGAAGGTGATGCTTCGCCCCAGCCTATTACTTCGTAGTCTGTGATTATTTTGACAATTACGTTGTGGCTTTCGATGCTTGAGCCAGCGGATATTGTGAAGGGTTCATGATAATGAAGAGTTACTGGAAACACCTCAATTCTTTGAATCCCCAACTGTGTGCACCACGTTAAAAATAAAGACGACGAAGACTTAAGAATTCAACGGTTAGAGCAGTAGCAATTCAGTTTTTTCTAGCTTCCCTGATTTTGGATCTACTTTTAAGGCAAGGGCTTCAAGAGTTATGACACCTATTAGAACCTTGTCTAATTTCGGGTTGATGAGAACTGGTGTGGCGGTTTTTCGTTGAGGATTTCTATTATAAGGTAAGATTCGCTTGGTGTTTCTTCTCCCCTTGCCGTGCGTACTTTTCTTCGTGAGATGACTGGT
>JAWCNH010000002.1:0-26145 GCA_038848765.1 Bathyarchaeia archaeon | reverse complement strand
ACTGGCAACAAAATATGGAGTTACGCAACCGGCGGCATTGTCGAGTCTTCTCCAACAATTGCCTATGGCATGGTTTACGTAGGCTCAGGCGACTCCTATGTTTACGCTTTGAATATTTTCACTGGTCAAAAAGTGTGGAGTTACAAGACTGGCGGATACGTTTATTCGTCTGTAGCGGTTTTCGACGGCAAAGTTTACTTCGGGTCAGGCGACAAATACGTTTACGCTTTAAACGCCTATAACGGCGCATTAGTTTGGAAGTTCTCAACTGGAGACTGGGTTTCTTCTTCGCCTGCCCTTGTGGACGGCAAAGTCTACGTGGGCTCTTATGACAGCAAAGTTTATTGTTTAAACGCCATAAACGGCACGTTCATTTGGAGCAATTCCACAGGCAACTCCATATATTCTTCGCCAGCTGTGGCTTATGGCAAAGTCTTCATCGGCTCAAACGACCATAACATTTACGCTTTAAACGCCACAACAGGCGCCAAAACTTGGAGCTTCACCACAGGAGGCACTATTTATTCTTCGCCAGCGGTCGCAGATGGCAAAGTTTTCGTCGGTTCAAATGACACATATGCCTACTGTCTAAACGCAACTACGGGTCAGCTAATATGGAAATACAAAACAGGCGGCGGCATAGTTTCTTCGCCGGCAATAGCAGAGGGCGCAGTCTTCATCGGCTCCACAGACGGATACCTATACGCCTTCTCTCCGACAACAATCCCAGAATTCCCCAAACCCACGGTTCTACCCATCCTTTTAGCTTTCGCCCTTACGCTTGTCATCTTTCTAAAGAAACATAAACCTAGGCGACTATAACCTTTTAATAACAATTTAAACCAATATTGACAAAGAGTTGGGCCGGTGGTCTAGCCTGGTTAGGACACTTTAAGCCTAAAGCAGCCCTTACGAGGCTGAGGTCGGGAGTTCAAGTCTCCCCCGGCCCACTCTTCACGCCAATTCCATGTAACACATAGCGTGCAAGCAAATCTTTTAAATCATATTGCGCAGACTTTAGCCCATGCCAATCGTTCATGTGTTCGTTTGGAAGGGATTTTCAAGCGAGGCTAAAAGGAAGGTGATAGCTGGCATAACTAAGCTTTTTGCTGAGATTGGTGTGCCCGCTGAAGCTGTGGAAGTGATTATCCATGAAGTTTCGAAGGAAGACTGGGGCATAGGCGGAGAACCAGCCAGCGAGAAGCTTAAACACATACAGCCGCCATAAAAGGCACGCTGAAGCCACTGTTCACAATAGCGTCTTCGTAGTCGAGTTCGTCTATTTCTATTTCGTAACATTTCTCGCATAACCCATCATAAATTTCATACTCTTCCTCGCTTATTTCTCGTCCACAAGCAAGGCAAAGACGTTTCTTTCTATTTTCACGTTCTTTCACGAACGCATTTCCCCTTCCCATTGGTTGTTCTTATTTCCAAGTCTAGCCTGCGATAGGAATTTTATGAAGCCGAAATTCATAGCAAGCTAACTAATTTGTTTCTTTTCTGGGAAGCCGAAATGAAATGGTTAGTGCTAGGAAAGCGAAGAGTGTTAGCAGAAGGAATGCTGGTTGCCAGCCGAAATTGTCTATGAAATAGCCTGCGACGGATTGGGATAGGGAGCCTATTCCGAAGGATGTGAAGAAAAATACGCCGTAAACTGTTCCACGCATTTCTTCTGGGCAGCATAAGCCCGTGAGCGAGTTTAAAGCTGGCTGATGCGCATAGAAGCTTACTCCGTAAAGCACTATGAAGAGGGCTACTCCGAGCAGTACTATGGGGGAGAACTGAAGCGCCAAGAGGCTTAGCACAACGCCTAGCGAAGTTGCAATCAAAACTTTTTTGGAACCAAACAAGTCTGCAGTTTTTCCGCCGATCCACTGTGCTGGGACTCCAGAAGCCAAAACCAAAGTGTAAGCTATGGAAGCCCACATTGGATCAATGAGCTTAACTTCCTTCAAATAGGTTGGGAAATAGTATTCTACGCCTTTCATAAACAAGCCTATCATTATGTTGAAGGCTAGGACGATTCGCAACTCGTGAATTTTGAAGGCGTCTAAAAACTTTGTGGCTGAAACCGCCTTGTTTTCAGATTTTTTCACGTTTTTGGCTAGGGCTACGGCTAAAACTATGCAGAGCGCTCCGAAGAATATGAAGGCTAACCGCCAGCCAAAAAGGGAGCCAATAAACCATGCAATGGTAGGCGTTAACATGACGCCTAAAGTTCCGCCCACGCCGTGAAGACCCATGGCTTCCGCAGTCTTAACGCGAAAAGCCTTCGAAATCAACGAATTCGCTGTAGGATGATAAAGACTAGCCCAAAGAGCAATCAAAACCAAAACTGAAGCGTACACGAGAACATTTGTCGCCAACAACATGAGAAACGTGGATACTCCTGAAAGAGCCAAAAAAAGCATGATAGTTTTTGTCTCTCCAATTTTGTCGCCAAGGGGACCGCCCAGTAAAGCGCCGGCTCCATAAATGAAGGAGGCAACTGTGCCAACAGTTCCAATGACAAATTTTGAAACGCCCAAATCATCCATAATCAAAGTTAGAAGAGGAGGCGCAATCAAAAACAAGGAATGGTTAAGCGAGTGGGCGGCGCCAAGCATAGCCAGCAATCTGTTTTGCTTGTTGCTTTCAGTTGTCAATGGAACTCCTCGTTTGGAGAATGAGTCGTTTAAAAACCAATTTATAAGCCTTACAGTAAGAGAAGGCTAGGCGAATTGGAAGGCTGATTCTTCAATCAAATCCAGAATTTTCGTGGGAGAAAAGGTTGCAAAAACAGCGTTGGGCAAAACTTTGCCAAGCTTTGGAATAAGCCCTACAGCCTGTGTTCCTAACTTGCACACGACGGCGCTTTCAAGCAAACCCAACTCTTCAACCTTCACAACGTCCCGAAAACAGCTTGAAACCCTAACGGCATTTTCAACCTCGTCCAAAAAACAGCCGAAAACAACCAGCCGTTCAAGACGGGAAGCAATCCAAGTAGCGAAAAATTGCACTTGACCAGCAGATAATTCGCCCACTTCTTGTCCATCTTGAAATCCTAGAAACTTAATTTTGATTGGGAAATGCTCTTGAAGGCAGAAGAGCGTTTTAATCTGCTGGAGGGCGAGTTTTTTCCCGTCGGCTAGTTGAGACTGCAAATTTTTTAGCGGAATAAAAATGTAAAGGGGTTTAGGAGAATAGACGCCCACGTCTACGAGAAGCCCGAGTTTCTGTTTTCCTTGGGTTATGATTCCCCGAAGAAGGGAGAAGCGTTCAAGTTTTTCTTTTGAAACTGGCGCTAAGCCTATTTTGGCGTCAAGATAACGTAAGGCGACTTTTTGGTCTTCGCCGTTTACTTCAATTCTAATCCATTCTTCCTTTGTCATGTCTACGAATTTTGTTTGAACTTTCAATCCTTGGCAGTAAGATTGGAGAATTGCTTCCAGTTTTTGTGGGGAGAAGTTGCCGTAGCCTTTTTCAAGAAGAGTTATGGTGGGCATTGGAATCTCCAATTATGGAAGCAAATTCTTCCTGCAGTTTTAGGATTCTTTGTATGGCTGGGTGGTTTTCCCCATGTTTTTTGGAGAAGTTTTGAACTGTTCGATGAATTGGCACTTCTCTTGCTCCTTCTACGAGTTTGTCGGCGTAGGAAACAATTTTTTCTTCAAGCGTTTCTGGAATGTAATCTTTTGGTGGTAAACCTAAAGTTTTTGCCTCTTCAGCTGGAATTCCGCCTCCGACGTGTCTTTCAATTATGGACACGAGTGAATCTGGTAGTCCTAGTGATTTTGCAATTTCTGCGCCTGCGACTGCGTGGTCGACTTTGTGTGTTTTTGACCTTCCGATGTCGTGGAGGAGGGCGCCGATTTGGACGAGCGTTATGTCGACTTTTAGTCCTTTGTTTTTGCAGGCTTCGGCTATTTTTAGGGCTTGTTTTTCCACGGTTTCGCAGTGCTGGATTACTCTTTTGGAGCATCCGCTTTTTATGAGATAGTTTAGGGCTTCTTCTCTTGTTGGGAGTTTTTCACTCACCGAGTTCCTTCCTTAGTTGTTCAACCTTTTGTGCGAGGATTTCGACGATTTTGCTGTTGTCGTAGTGGGTGAGTGGTTTATTGCATGTTGGGCATTTGAAGACGAGTTCCATGGCTTCTTCGAATGGGATTCTTCGGCATCCTGGTGTGCCGCAGTAGTAGAAGTCGTGGTTTTTCTCGTAGTTGAGCCGCATTTCCAGTTTTTCTAGAACTCGGCGTTTTTGGTTTATGATGAATCCTTCAATTTGGTCTGGTTGCAGTTTCCAGTGGAATATGAACCATCCAGTGTTTTCGTCTCTTGTTCTTCTTAGCGAAACGAGGGAGTGGTCGTAGAGTTTGTAGAGGATTTTTCTGACTGAATTGAGTCTTATGCCTGTTTTGTTTGCGATTTCGTCATCTGTTATTTCGCCCGAATCCTTGAGTGTTTCGATTATTTTTACTGCTTCTTGGTTTCCAAGCACTTCTGCGACTTTCATTAAGGTTTCATCGTTTACGAAGGTTAGCAAGGAAGGTTCACCGTGTATTTTTTGTATGCTGAGGGTTCTCTATATTATATATGTAACGTTATGACTTAAAATCCTTTATCAAAACTCTGAATCAGAACCGCAGTTTTTGGCTTTTAGGTATAATAGGAAGCCACCTACTAGACAAACAAAATACTCTAAATAACGCCACTGGAGATAAGAATGTACAGTAAGTCACTCAAAAGGAAAATTTGAAAATGAAAATCATTGAAATTATTGAAGCTTACGGGCATGAAAATGTCTTGTCAACTCATAAAACAACCTTCGAAATCACAAAAGAGACAAAGCTAACAAAACGGGGCAACTGCATAATAGCAGTAAACGCAAACAAAAGCGCTTCAGAACTAAACCAAACCTTCAAAAAAGCCATAAAAAGAGAAAACACAAAAATAACCATTATAATAGAAGCTGGAGGCATAGCAGAAATAGTTGAAGCCTACGGAAGCCCAAAACTCCAGTTAACACACCCAACAGACCTAGTAATACGGAAAAGCAACTACATCTGCAACCGCACAGTCGCAATAAACGCAAACAAGGCGGCAAAAGACCTTCAACCCGCACTCGTCAAAAAACTTCAAAACCCGAAACAAAAAATAAAAATCAAACTGGAAACAGAGAGCCTTTAATAGTTTTTCACCATTTCAATTCAACAGAAGATGAAAAACCATGGACGAAAAACCCAACATTGAAGCCTACCGTTCTAGGCTAGACAACGCAAAAGGATTCAGCGAAGTCTGGGAAATAGTAAAAGACACGGTGAAAGACACTCTAAAAGAAAGACGAGTAGGCATGATGCTTTTCTTGGACAGCCTACCCCTCAGAATAGGCGCCTACCACCCAATAGGCACAAACAACATAGTCCTAAACAAAGCCCTCGTCAACATAGTCGAAGCGGCAACAACATCAAAAAGACTCGTAAACGCCTTCGTCTACACACTGCTGCTTCACGAGTATCTTCACGCTTTAGGGCATATCCCAGAAAACGAAGTAAAAAACCTAGTCACAGAAATCAGTAGGCAATGTTTCGGCGAAGACCACATAGCCCATAAACTGGGACTGTATGGTCCATGGGCGCTTCTTAAAGGAATCCCCTTAGACAGAATAGAAGCCCCAAAAAGGGTTATGGAAATCGTCAAAGATTTTGAAAAAGAAAACCAAGGTTACATTAGCTAAAAGGAATGAACTATGCATTATTACGTGACGCTTACGACAAAATGTAACCTTCAATGCAGATACTGCTACGGCGAAGCATACGAAGACTTTGACACAGACTTCGGAAACATCGAAATCGACTATTCGCTGCCGACTTCAATAAGCTATAATGTTGCAGACTTGAGAAAATTCTGCGAAAAAGACAAGGAAACAGTCTTAGTCTTCTACGGAGGCGAACCGCTGTTAAAAATCGATAAATTGATGGAAATCATGGACAACGTGAAAGCTAAACATTACATGTTGCAGACAAACGGACTTCTTCTCGACAGGTTAGAGCCAAAATATGCGAATAGGATGCACACAATCTTAGTTTCCATCGACGGTGACGAAAGGCTCACAGACTTCTATCGAGGCAAAGGCGTTTACAGAAAAATCGTGGAAAACGTGAAACTTCTGCGCAAAAACGGGTTTAAAGGGGAAATCATCGCCAGAATGACGGTCATGGAAGAGACGGACATAGAAAAACAGGTTCAGTGGCTTCTGTTCAACAAAGAATGCGCCTTTTCTTCTGTGCATTGGCAAATCAACGCCCTTTTTTGGCAAAACGACTTCAAACGGAGACACTTCGCCCAATGGACAAGCCAAAAATATAACCCCAAAGTTAGGAAACTCGTGAAAACATGGGTTAGACACATGGAAACGCATGGAAAAGTTTTGAAAATTTACCCCTTCATAGGCGTAATGGAATCACTCTTAAAAAATGAAAGCAGCCTCCTAAGATGCGGAGCCGGCTGGACAATGTTCAACATACAAACAGACGGCAACATCACCCCCTGCCCAGTCATGGCTGGAATGAAAAACTATTATTTAGGCAACATTTGCGAAACGCATCCAATGAAACTGAAAAACTCAGTTTTCGTTGGACACCCATGCACAGAATGCAAAATTTACGCAATCTGCGGCGGACGCTGCCTATACGCAAACGTTACGAAACGTTGGGGCATGGAAGGGTTCAGGCTAGTGTGCAAAACCGTGGAGAACTTGGTCAACTGTTTAAGGGAGGCTAAGCCTAAAGTGGAAAGGCTTATGCGTGAAGGAAAAATCCGCCTAGAAGATTTTGAATACACAAAATACAACAGCAGCGAAATAATCCCATAAAATTTGTCGCATCCATTTTACGGCGATTATTCCAGTGCCCTCAAGAAGTAAGGTTGGCTTTAAAGTGTATACCCAATTTTTTCTGGTAGCATGCAATTTCTTCAGCGACAATGGCGGGAAACTTTAAAACATGCTTACAGGCCTATCTCAAAGTGAATGCCCACCACGTTAAGTCCAAGATGGGCGCACATGCTTGGTATCAAGTTCTTCTTGTAACCATACAAGTAAATAATACCGAGGATCAATGCACCAAAGGTTTTGATCAATGGATCAGTAGGGGGTATCCAGCCAAAGGTAAAAGAAGACATGATGAGGGCAGACACCGCCGTTATTTTATTCTTTCCAAAAATTTGCAGAAACATACCAAGGTATATGCCGCGATAGATTAGCTCCTCAAAAATCGGTACAACAGCAAGGCTTTGAAAAACAAAAGAAGCGTCAAGATTCGCAATTCCAATCATTAAACTATAAAAAACTTCTCTTGACGATGGTTTTCTAAGGCCCACAAGTCTCATTGATTTTGAAAACATTATTTTTATCAACGTTATTCTGTTGATCAGGCTATCTTTTGGATAGTATTTTCGTATCCTTAGTGCACCCCATATAATAAAATAAATAGGAATAAAGGTACTCGTCAATAGTGAAAACAGAGATGAGCCAATTTCTGTCTGTTCAAAGAGAAAACTCATTTGCCCAGTAAGAAAGTTTATGACAGCAATTGCAAAGAAAAATGCAAGAATAACGATGAATAATACATCGTTTGTTTTAGGTCTTTTCTTTAAAGTGTTATGAAACACTTTCAATGCCCCTTTTTACTTTTTGGAACATAATTGCAGACGCCATCGGGAAAAACATCATAAAGGTCAGCGTCACAATAAGGACAAAAAATCTTTATTTCACCCTTCCATTCATGCGCCTTGTATGTAGCTGAAACGGGATCAAAGACATATGTATTATATTCATTCTCAAACACTTCAAAAAGCCTTTTTTTGCAACAGGGACATTTAGGCGGAAGATTCTTCAATTCGTCAAATCCCTTCCTTGGCTCCGGATTGGCTCAATTTAACTTTTAAATCTTCTGTCAATACATGAATAAGTTATACAAGAGAATGATACGGACAGAAGTTATGTGATGAGCGAAAGAAAAGTTGAAGAGAGCGCCAAAGTCAAAATGTTCGACAAATTCATCCAAGACTTAAAGAAACTACTAGAAAACAACAACGCATTATAAAAACATGTCACCTAAACCACCTATTCAACGCTACACGTTAACCACAGCCTTTAAGTATCAAAAGAAAAATTTACGTCTCTACTCACATTACCAAAGCGCTTTTGACACGTCAAAATAATTTATTTTCGACAAGTCAAATCAGCAGTAGGCTAAGCCAATGCTGTTGAACAAAGAAAATTTTCCAGCGTTGAACAAAACTACTAGGCTAGGCAGCTTACAAAATAAGAGAGGGGAAAAGTTAGCCTGTTCCAAGCGTCTTTCTTAGGGCTTCTGTTAGGGCTGGGATTATTTGGTATAAGTCGCCAACAATACTGTAGTCTGCTATTTCATGAATCGGCGCTTGCTCATCCTTGTTGATGGCTACGATAACTTTCGAGTCCCTTATGCCTGCAACATGCTGAATTACGCCGGAAATTCCGCATCCAATGTAAAGTATGGGCTTAATCTTGTGTCCAGAAAGCCCAACCCACTCCGTAAACCATTTCCTATCTTCAGCCAAAGGCCTCGTATACCCAACTTGCGCGTTCAGCACCTGCGCCAACTCGTCAATAATTTTGAAGTCTTCCTTCTTTTCGATTCCCCTTCCACCGCAAATAACGACTCTTGCCTCTTCGATTTTAACCTTGGCTGGCTCAATTTCCTTGACTTCGACGATTTGTGTTTTAGGCTCCTCAAGTTTAACGTCCACCTGAACAATTTGCCCAGCCCTCTCCTTCCTCTCTGGCTTTTCGAAGGTTTTCGGCGGAATCAAGGCTATTTGAGGCCTAGTGCGAAACACGGCGGTTGCAACGGCGTTTCCGCCATAGACAACCCTGCCTGTGACAAGAGTTCCTTGCTCGTCCACATCCAGTCTTATGGAGTCGGGCACGCATCCAGTGTTCAATCTTGTCGCAAGCCTTGCAGCAAGCTCCTTCCCCCTCTTCGTCGAGCCGATAAGGATTATGTTTGGCTTGTAATGTTGAGCTAGACTTGTCAAGGCGCTCAAGTATGGTTCTGTCTGAAACTCTTTGAGGGCTGGATTATCTATCAAGTAGACTTTGTTGGCTCCATAGTCTACAAGCTCCTTAGCCTTCTCCTGCACGTTTTGTCCAAGCAGTAAGGCCGCTGTTTCGGTTTGCAGTTTACCAGCCAATTCGCAGGCTTTTCCCAGCATCTCATGGGTTAATTCAAGGTTTTCAGAGAAAACCCAAACTTCCTTGTGTTCGCCCAATTTGCCTACCCTCCCTTTCCGAGCACGCCTTCTTGAAGCAAAGCCTTAACAAGTTTTTCAGCTATTTCCTGCGGAGTTTCGCCTTTTATCACGATTTTTTTGCGTTCCATTTTCGGCGCCAAAACTTCCGTTATTTGTATAGACGAGCCTGTTTCACCTACCTTTTCTTTTGGAAGCCCAAGGTCTGCAAGCGTCCAAGTGACTATTTCTTTTTTCGAAGCTTTCATTATTGACATTAAAGAGGGAATTCTTGGCTCGTTTATTTCCTTCGTCACAGTTATTAATGCTGGTGTTTTTGTCTGCGCTGTTTCGTATCGGTCTTCTAGGCTTCTTTCCGCCTTTATCATGTCTCCTTCGAAGATTATTTTTCTTGCGTAAGTGATAACAGGAATGCCTAGACGTTCGCCGATTCGTGGACCTACTTGGGCTGTGAAGCCGTCTATGGATGTTTCTCCGCAGAGGATTAGGTCGTATGGGCTTAGTTTGCGTATGGCTTCCGCCAATATTAGGGATGTTGCAAGCGTGTCTGAGTTTTGGAACGCCGTGTCTGTTAGCAGGTAGCCTTTGTCTGCGCCCATGGCTAAAGCCTCTCTTAGGGCTGTCTTCGCCTCTTCTGTGCCCATGGTTAGGGCTAGGACTTCGCCTCCATGTTTTTCTTTTATGCGTATGGCTTCTTCTAGGGCGTTTTTGTCGAAGTCGCTGATTTTTTTAGGCGCATCAACAGTTATAAGCCGTCTAGTGGCTGGGTCTGCCTTCAACTGGGTTACGTCTATCGCTTGTTTAACGCATACTATGATTCGGGGCATCTAAATTGTCCCTCATTACGGTTAAAGAATCCTTATGACGACGAATAGCAAAATATAGATTTTGGTTGGCACAAGTAAACTCGTTTAGGGGGCAAACAAATAGTGGTAGGCAGACTGAAGATTAAGGGCAGTTACACTGAGTATTATCCACGAGTTCTCCAAAACTAAAAGAGACTGTTGACATTAAAAGAATAGTAACTGAAGAGTTTAGTGAGAGACGTGCTACGTTGATAAAAAAATGAAAAGAATGCTTTTATAGAACGTAAACCTTGCCAAGAAATAGCGGAAAATTTATATTGATATGCTTGTTCTCTAGTTTCCGCATTAGAGGTATATATAAGGAGGTATTATATTGCCATCTCAACCAGCAGAACTCTCTGGGACTCCAGTTTTAATATTACGAGAAGGCTCAAGCCGTTCCAGAGGCAGAGAAGCCCAACATGCTAACATTTTAGCTGCAAGAATTGTTGCAGAAGCCATAAAAACTTCGCTTGGACCGAAAGGCATGGACAAAATGCTTGTCGACAGCATAGGCGACGTAACAATCACAAGCGACGGGCGCACGGTTCTAGACGAAATGGATATTCAGCATCCAGCGGCAAAAATGATGGTTGAAATCGCCAAAACACAAGACCAAGAAGTAGGCGACGGAACAACAACCGCAGTTATCGTGGCTGGCGAACTCCTAAGCAAAGCAGAAGACCTAATCGAAAAGAATGTTCACCCAACCATAATCATAGACGGCTACAGAAAAGCAGCCGAAAAAGCACTGGAAGTTCTGGAAAAAATAGCCATACCCGTAGAAGCAACAGACAAAGAATTCCTAAAAAAGGTAGCCATGACATCCATGGCAAGCAAACTGGTGGCTGAACACCGAGAATATTTAGCAGACCTTACAGTCAAAGCCATCCTCGCAGTTGCAGAAAAAACAGAACAAGGCTACAAGGCGGACATAGACGACGTCAAAGTGGAGAAAAAACCAGGCGAATCAATAACAGACACAAAACTCATAAACGGCATAGTCATCGACAAAGAAGTTGTTCATCCAGGCATGCCGAAACGCATAGAAAACGCAAAAATAGCCCTACTAGACACGCCCTTGGAAATCGAGAAGACAGAGTTTGACGCAAAAATAAACATCGAAACACCAGAACAAATGGACGCCTTCATAAAACAAGAAGAAAACATGCTAAAAGAAATGGTAAACAAAATCGTGGCGGTCGGCGCCAACGTTGTCCTCTGTGAAAAAGGCATAGACGACATGGCACAACACTTCCTAGCTAGAAACAAAATACTCACAGCCAGACGAATCAAAAAATCAGACATGGAAAAACTCGCAAAAGCTACGGGTGGAAAAATCATCACAAACCTAGACGACATGAAAAGCTCCGACCTTGGATATGCCAAACTTGTCGAAGAACGCAAAATAGGCGACGACAAAATGACATTCATCGAAGGATGCAAACATCCGAAAGCAGTAACAATACTTATTCGCGGCGGAACCGAACGCATCGTAGACGAGGCAGAACGCTCCATCCATGACGCCCTCTGCGTCGTAAGAGACGTGGTGGAAGAACCAAAAATAGTGGCAGGCGGAGGCGCACCAGAACTAGAAGTGGCACGGGCACTGAAAAAATATGCGGAAACATTGCCAGGAAGAGAACAACTGGCAGTTATGACCTTCGCCGAAGCCCTAGAAACCATACCCGTCACATTAGCGGAAAACGCTGGACTCGACCCCATAGACATAATTTCCGAACTCCGCTCGCGCCATGAAAAGGGCGAAACATGGGCAGGCGTCGGAGTCCACGAAGGCAAAGTCAAAGACATGAAAGAAGCAGAAGTTTACGAACCACTTTCAGTCAAAAAACAAATCATTAAATCAGCAAGCGAAGCAGCAACAATGATACTCAAAATCGACGACATCATCGCAGCGGGCAAAATGAAAGCTCCACCCACACCACCAGGAGGCCCAAGCTGCGGCGCAGGAATGCCTCCAGGCGCTGGAGAGTTCTAGGCAAACGCCATCGGAAAAGAAAATTTTGATAGGTCCTCCAAAACTGACCCGTTTTGAAAGGGCTCGCATAGTGGGCGCTAGGGCGTTGCAGATTGCCATGGGCGCCCCAATTCTTGTCGAGCCTTCCAAAGATGCTTCAAGCCCTGTTGACATTGCATTAAAAGAGTTGGAAACAGGCATTCTGCCCGTTACTATACGCCGAACATTGCCAAACGGCGCCTACCAAGACATCCCGCTTAAGTGGTTGCTTGCTGGAGAATCTTAACTTTTCAACAATTGCTTCGCTTCTTCCAATGTTTTGCTAATCCGTTTCCAATGAGCTCCACGCCAATATATTTGTCCACATTTTTGGCATTTCCAAAACTCGTTATAATAAGTGAAAGTGTTCTTCGGAATTTTTCCTATAAGGCTTTCTTTGGCGACTGGTTCGATTTTGCCGTTGCATTTGGAACAGTAAGCTAGGGAAATGTCTATTTCTAGTTTTATGCTGAATCTTTTCGCTATGTTGGAAAGTCTTTCCACTTCATTTTTGCCCTCAACAAGAAAGGCTTCTACGTTTCTTGTTGTCGCCTGTTGGTAAAGTTGGAGGTCGCTTGTCAAAAGTATTCGCTTTTCTTCTTTTGCAATTCTGATCAATTCTTGGTCGTTTATGTTGTTGGCGTATTCTACATCGTGTCCTAACATGCGGAGCCATCTGGTCAGTTTTCCCAGCATGCCGTCAGTTACAAATCTCATTTCGTCATGTTCCCTTTTCTTATATTTGCAAGGTTAAAAATGGTTAAGGAAACTATTGTAAAAGCCATGGCGATATACATGGTTGCTCTATAATCGTTGAAAAACTGCGCTGCGGCTCCGCCTATTAACGAACCAAGCACCCCTCCAAGGCTTACTGACGAGTTAAGTATGCCTATGCAAGTGGCTTTTTCCACGTTGTTTTTCGTTAAATGAAGAAGCGAACCCACGTATAGGCATGACCATGAACAGCCCAGCAAAACTTGGGCTGGAAGCAAGTGAACATAGTTTTGAGCGAGGCTTATCGTGAGGAAAGTTATGAAGGAAAGAGTAAGCCCAGTGTTGATTAATTTTTTACCTTCGAAACGGTCAAGAAGCTGCATGACAAGAAATTGGGACACCGTGTTTATGGTATAGATGGTTCCAATCCAAAATTTGTCGCCGCCAAGGCTTGCGATATATAGGGGGTATATGACCCAAATGCAGTTTGCACCCGTATGCCTAAGAATGAAAGAAGCGTAGACTTGCCAGTTTTTCTTCATCAATTTTATAGGGAAAAACGGAACATTATATGAAACTGTTTGGATGTTTGGAATGGTTAACGAAACGAGAAAGGCGACGAAGAGGCAGGCGGAAGCAAAGAGGAATACGCCCCAGTAGAAGGCAATCAATCCAGCGATAAAAGTGCCCACAGCCCAGCCTAAAGCGTTAAAGGAGGTAAATTTTCCCAAAAGATTCTTCGACTCATAAACATAGGTTATGAGGGCTGGCGGAAAAATGCCTATGGCAAAGCCAGCTAAACCACGAACAAGCATGAGCGTCCAAGGATTAGCTAAAGGAGCCACAAAGAAGGACTTATCGCAGAAAATTTGAAGGAAAAACGTTAGAGAAGAAACTGCAAGCCCAAGATATATGAAAAATTTTTTGCCATGAATGTCCGCTGCCCTGCCAAAGAGGTAGGAGGAGAGAAAGGTGGCTAATCCATAAATGGCGAATATGAAACCTATTTGAACGTCTGTTGCACCCAACTCTTCTGCAAGGTTTGGAATAAACACAAGAGAAGAAGCAACTGCAACGCCAGTTAAGGCTTGAATTATATTTGGCTTCATACAGGTTTCTCGGTCAAGGTGAAGTTGTAAAAGCCATGAACTCTCTTAAATTCTTTAAGAGTCTATCCTCGTGAAGCGAAAACTATCTTGCCCGTTCCAGGTTTAGCTATGATTTCTCCTTCCTCCATGACTAATTCTCCGTTTACAAAAGTTTTAGTGGGCTTGCCCTTAACCTTCCAACCGTCAAATGGGGAAAACTTTGCTTTCGAATGGAACTTTGACGCATCAATCACGTCTTCCTTACTCATGTCCACAACCACAACATCAGCGAAACATCCTTCTTCTAACCGTCCCCGATTTTTTAGCCGAAAAATTTCCGCCGGCTTCTCCGCTGTTAAATGTACCATTTCCTGCAATGAAAGTTTCCCTTCGTTAACTTTTGTAAGCAGTAAAGGCAATGTTGTTTCCAGTCCTGCCACACCGGTTTTTGCGTCCCAAACAGAATCCGCTTTTTTCTCTTCAAGTGCATGCGGAGCATGATCGGAAGCTATGATGTCTATTTCACCTAGTTTCAAGGCGTTCCAAAGCGCTTTCACATCGTCTTCTTTTCTTAATGGCGGATCTGTAAGAAACATTAAGCCACCTTGCTTCAAATGTTTGGCTGATAGAAAAAGGTGATGCGGCGTAACTTCGCATGTTACTGGAAACTTGGAGTTTTTCGCTTTTTTTATGGCTGCCAACCCCTGTTTTATGCTGACATGACAGAAATGAACTGGAACCCATGTTTCCTTCACAATTTTTAAGATGCGCTCCACAGCGATTTTTTCCGCATGCGCAGAATGGGCTTCAAGAAAGGCGTCTATATCTTTACAGCCTTTCCGCTTTAAATTTTCTTGAACTTTTTCCACGGTTGTCCTATCTTCAGCGTGCACTGCAACCAAAACGTTGTGTTTTTTAATTTCCCTAAAAGCTTGCAACAAAGCCTCGTCGCTTTCAATGTTTACTCCGCCAATCTGCTTTATCAAATAGAGCTTAAAGGCGATGGCGCCACTTGCAATTATATCGGGAATTTCCGCTAAGGTTTTTGGGAAAGCCGAAAAGAAGGCAACATTGCAGAGCATTCGTTTTTCAGCCAGTTTCATACGCTCCTTCAAGGCTGAAGGGCTCATTGTCACAGGCTCATTATTTGGCATGTCAACAACCAAAGTTACGCCTCCAGCAACCGCCGCCGCAGTACCCGTGTAAAAATCTTCCTTGTAGGCTAAATTTTGGTCTCGAAGATGAACATGCACGTCAATAAGTCCAGGAAGCATTAAGCACCCATGCAAATTGATTCTTTTAGAAGCTTTGGGCAACAGTGTTTCCTTGGCGATTTTTGCTATTTTCCCGTTTTCTATGGCTAAGCCTGCTTCAGTTATTTCTCCTTTCGAATATATTTTGGCGTTGTAAAGAACTAGGTCGACTGGCATTTTTGTCCTCTGCCCATGGGAGAATTAGTCGATGAGTTTGAAAAAGTCTCTTTCTGTGATTATTCCAACCAGCATTCCTCTTTTAACGACGGGTAGCGCACCAATGTTTCTCTCTTGCATTCTTTTAGCAGCTTCTCCAACGTCTGCTTCTGGCTCCACGGTTGCAACATCTTTTGTGGCAATTTCGCTCAGTGGCGTCTGCAAAACCTGAATGACTGTCCCAGACTGGAGATGCTGAAAAACTTTGTTTGAACCGAAAAATCGCAAGATGTCCATGGCTGTGACTATGCCGAAAAGTTTGCCGTTTGAAACTATGGGCAAACGCCTAAAACCCTCCTTAGTCATAATTTTTTCAGCTTCGAAAATCGATGTTTCTGGCGTGGCTGTTAAAACCTCTTTTGTCATGAGTTCAGAAACTTTTACTCCGCTTATTCTTCCCTTGAAAATGGCTAAAATGTCTCGTTCTGTGACTATGCCCCAAACACGATTTTTTTCATCAACAACAGGTAAACCACCAATCTTATGTTGCTTCATAAGCGCAATTGCATCGCTGATTTTTGCCGAAGTGAGAACTGAAACTGCGTTTTGGGTCATTATAGACTTTACTGGCTCGTTTATGGCTTTAAAAAAGTTGTTAGAATATTTCTTTTGGATTATTTCAAACTTTTCGCCGCCTCCAAGATAGTTGACGATGTCAGTTGCAGTTATAATTCCTCTAAGAGCCTTTGTTCCGGCGTCAACCACGGGAATTCTTCGAAACCCTTCCCTAGTCATTATTTGTATTGCGTCATACACTGGCGTAGTTGCAGCCATAGTGACGACTGGAGACTTCGCAACACTCATGATTTCCCCTTCCCGTTTCTTAGGCGAAGAGGCTTTCAAACGTAGGGGACCGCTTTCTCTTAAACGTCGACGAAACGTTTCGCCTTTCACCCTTCTGGGATTACGTGTCGCCAATTTTTTCTCTCCTTTAATATAATCTACAAAATCGCTTTCACAACATCTTCACGGTCAACTATGCCTACAAGGGCGCCCTTATCGTCTACGATGGGTAAACGCCCAATGTTTTTGTTAACCATAAGTTCCGCTGCATCCCTAACAGTGTTTGTTGGTTTAAGAGAAAAAACAGGAGTCTTCATGACTGAAGAAACTTTCGTAGAAGCCTTAAAACGTCCCTTCTTCGACTCAAAAGTTGGAAACAAAGCTCCACTTTCAAGCAAATCTTTTTCAGTCACAACTCCCACAAGCTTATCCTTCTTTACAACTGGAAAACCAGAAAACCTTTTCTGCTGCATTAAACGCCACACATTATCCAACTCGCTTTCCACATCGCAGACAACCACATTTTTAGAAGCAATCTCGGAAAGCCGCCTAGAAAATTTGGGAGAATCCCTTTTTAAAGAGGCTGAAATAAAATTTTCCAGCCCAAAAACACCAGAATAAACATAATCTTGAAAAGACCTTACAACTGGAACATACCACTCGTCTAATTGAATCATCCTTCGCACGACAACGTCCACACCCATGTCTAAAATGGCAATAAGCTTCGGATTAGACATTACACCTTTAACCTTGATAGGAGAAACAGAGGAACTAACTGCCATCACGTCTGCACGGGAAACAACACCGACAAGCCGCCTGTTCTCTTCAACAACTGGAAGCATCCTCAACCCGAAATCACGAATAACCGCTCTAGCCTTAGTAACCAACTCATCCACATAAACAAAAGGGTGGCGCTGATCCATCAGCTCCTGAACAAGCAAGCAATCTCCTCTCAATATTCGCCTTTAAGCTCGATTCTGCATTCCTCGCAGAGAAATTGACCTTCAACTTCTTCCAAAGTGTCAGACCAGCGACCGCAATGCTCGCAATATCCAGCCAAAGACGTGGACTCGCTTTCCTCTGCACGACTGCCATGTTCAATACGAGCCTTTTCCTGAATAGTTTCCAAAAGTTCAGGCGTAACAGCCAAAATGTCCTTGCTTGAAATTATTCCCACGAGCTCTCCTTTATAGATGACGCCTAGTCGCCTAATGTTTAAACGACTCATTCTCCTCGCAGCGTCGCTTAGGGTTTCGCTAGGGTCAATAGTGATTAAGGGTGTAGTCATAACTTCTTTAGCTGTAAGCCTACTTGGAAGAATGTTTTTGGCTAAGACTCGGGAAACAAGGTCTTTCTCTGTTATGATGCCTAATGGCTTTCCTTCTTTACCAGTAACAATAATACAGCCCAATCCATGCTCATCCATTAGCTTAGCAACTTCATTCACAGTTTTGTTTTCATCCACCGTGATAACTGGGCTGCTCATCACGTCTTTGACAAGCATGCGACCTCTTAATCCAATCTCCGCCATACCCTAGTCGTCTCCTATTGAGAATAAACTTGAAGGTTTATTAAAATATTGTTAATTCTCTAGCACTCTTCCCTTTCCAGAAGGAATGAAAGCCTGTATTTCTCCAAGATTTATGTTCAAAATGTTTTTCTGCACTTGCGGAGGCGCTTTCTTCACGAGCAAACTCCTTATTTTACGTGCAACCTCCGTGCTTTTCTGTTCTCCTGGCACTATTTCAACGTGTAGACTTGTTTGTTTGGCTACTGCGTCAACTGGTCCACCGATAACGCTAAGCTTTCCTTCCTCTATTACGACTCCAACGGCTAATCTTAAAGGCGTATTTTTCATGTAATTTTTCTTTCCATAAATCATGAACGCTCCTTTTTCAAGATATTGCCCAGAAGGCGGACTTTTGCTTATTTGTTCTGGCTTAACCCAATAAACATCGATAGCGCCCAGCAGTTGTCTCCAAGCTTTCGAATAGGAAGCTGCGAAGACTGCGGCTTCCATTAGGGTTTTTTCTGGAACGATTTTTCCTTCAGTTTTGATTAGCACGAAGGGTGCGCCTTGTATGTCTGCGTGGAAAACAATGTCATGAGTTTCCATATGCTTTTTTATTAGGATTTCATTCGTGGTTGCGTCTTTTCCTCCAATCACGAGAAAACCATCTGAAGATTTGAACCAACGAAACTTTTCGAACCACATTTTTTTCCGAACCTTTTGCGGAGCCTCTGCCAACATTTCCATTCGTTGCTTTGCTTGAGCCTTCAGATTTTCAATTCTTTCAAGCGTTTCTTGAATAGCCTTCTCTGCTCCTTTTCTTTTTCTCTCCGCCTTTTTCGCTTCGCTATAATAGTTGGATGCATTGGCTTGAATTGAAATGCGAAGTGAAAGTGGAAATATTAAGTCTTCTATGCCCACATTTAACACGTAATTTTTGGTATCTAAAGAATGGAAATAGACGGCTGGAACTTGTTTTTTCATTTTTTGGCTCTGCAAATCTATTGTTATTTGTTCCCAAGATTTCCCTCCCTTCCTTTTTTGTTGGATTTCCTGTAGGAGGCTTTGTAGCTGGCTGAAATGGGCGTATATTGCGTCTCCGATTCTTCGGTTTCTTTCGATTTCCTTTTTGGCTTTTTCTAGGGCTTTGCGCTGCTCTTCAAGCCTCCTTTCAAGTCGCCTTAACTCCACCTCAACTTTTTCGGATATTGCTGTCGTCTTTTCCCTTCCACCTATTTTCATGTAATATTCGTCGAGGGCTTCGTTGAATGTGGCATAAGGTTTCTGTTTTAGGCTAGAATATTTTTCTAGCGGAATGGGTGTTACGTCTATCCATTCGCCCCTTTCATCGAAGACAATGCGGGGCTGAAGTTCTTTTTCATGGATGTTAGAAAAAATTTTTTGGACGCCATCGAAAAGCGCTTCGATTTGTTGTTCAGTAAGTGATTCGCATGGAGTGTTTTTGTCGATTTTTGCTTTCAAAAGGATTTCTTCAGCGTAGACGCCGCCTATGCTAAGGAATTTTGTAAGCGCCTTAACAATTTCCAGAGAACCATGATTTTTTATTTGTTCAAAATCTTCTCGATTTATTTGCAGCGGATTTTTTCCGCTTGGTGGCGGATACTGAAATTCTATGTTTCGTAAAATGTTCCTATCCCGCATTCGCTTATAGGTTAGGGCTTGAAGAATCATGTTTTGACTATTAACTAATATTATGTTTCCTTCGCCGAAAAATTCTGCGACAAGTTTGAATTCTTCTTTTCTGTTTATGTGCAGCGTGACTATTCGTTCAAATTCATGTTGCGAAATTTCTTTAATTAGCCCATTTCTAAGGTGTTTTCGAAGCGACATGCAAAAAGCTGTGGGTTTTGGCGGTTTGGTTATTTGATAGGAAGTTATGTGAAATCTTTTCCCAGCTTCCAATAAAAGGTTGAAGGCTGGCTGGTTTGGTTTATGAAGTTTAAGGATTACTGTTGCGGGTGGAATGTGGTAAATGTTTTCTATTCGCGCATTTTTTACCGTGTCTTTTAACTCGCCAAGAAGCATTGCAATGTCAAAGCTTGACATTTCCTCTTTCAATGGTTTTCCTCTCTTCAAAATTGTAGCCCTAATCGTTTAAGCATATTGTAGAAGGCTTTGGAGGGGCAACCTTAAATTATGTAGTTCGTAATTAAATGCGTCTAAACTTAAACTGGAAGGTGAAGACCGTTAAATGAAGCCTCTCACACTTGTCTACTGGATTAGAATGTGCTTGGGCGTTGTGATTGGCGGATTATGCGCCCTCTACAATTTTTTGGGACCATCAAGCTTTCCGCCCACCGACATTGCAGATTTTCTAAGAGGCTTATCTTTCGCCTTACTTTTCTACTTGGCTACCTACTACGTTATTAAGTTGAAATTTTATATGAAAGTGGAAAAGCCTCAAAAACTTGTTACAATGGGCATCGGCGTCTATTTCTTGGCTTGGATAATCTCTTGGTCCCTATTCGTAAGCTTACCAATGCAAGCACCTATAGCCGAATTTGACTATTCACCGAAACCGCCTTTAAAAAATCAATTAGTAACCTTTGACGCCTCCGCAAGTCGTGACCCTGACGGAACAATTAAAGAATATGTTTGGAATTTTGGGGGCAAAAATGAAACAAAAACGCAAAACCCAATTATAACATATATGTTCGCCGAGTCTGGAAACTTCACGGTTGCCTTAATGGTTATAGACAATCATGGATTACTGAACATAAAAAGAGAAACAGTTGAAGTTAAGGATGTTTCTCCATAAAATATCATTCAATCAGATTCTTGAGTTGTGGCTTCAACTTGTTGTGATGGAGTTTCCATGGCTTGTTTTGGGTTGTTGATTTCTATTTTTGTTAGTATGCGCATGTAGTCCGCCCATGCAGCGAAGAAGCCTCTATCATAGTCTCCGTGGAACCTATTTTTCACATGTTGAAGGAATTCTCGCCTATAATTTTGTATGGCTGCTTTATCGTTTAAATTTAAGCTTGACAGGAAGGCGTAGTTGTCGCTGTTGTTGTTTTTTGTGGCGAGAAGAATCCCATATAAAGCTCTGTAGTATCCTCTGTTCCATTCTGTTTTTTGGATTTTCTGGTGTATCCGTTGAAGTTCCCTTTCTGCTTCTGCAAACTGCCTATTTGTGACCAACTGGAAGAATCGAACAACCAAAAGGGATTTGATTGGCATGTTACCGTCCTTGCCTATCCTCTTCGGATACTTCTTCTATTCCGTTTTCAGTGATTTTAAAGACGATTTCGCCTTCTGGCAGATAGGGACTGGAAACGAGACGTGCAATTCTAACAGGTCCTTGCCTAGGCTTTCTTAGATAAATTCTTGTGTGGCTTGTGTGCGCCACAATGTGTCCGCCTACTGGATGCACGGCGTCGCCGAAGAACGTGTCTGGTTTCGCCATAACTTGGTTTGTTACTACGGCAACAGCGTTGAAGGCTCTGGCTAAACGGATAAGCTTGTGCAAGTGCTTGTTTATCTTTTGCTGTCTTTCTGCCAAGGTTTCTCTGCCAACGTATTCGCTTCGGAAATGGGCTGTAAGCGAGTCAATGATTATTAGTCGAATATTATTTTCTTTGATTACTTTGTCTGCGTTTTCTAGGAGGAATATTTGATGGTCTGAAGTGTAGGCTTCGGCGAAAATAATGTTTTTAACGACTTCTTCGGGGTTTAGTCCCAAATGTTTTGCCATAGAAACAATGCGTTCTGTGCGGAAAGTGTTTTCTGTGTCTATGTAAAGTGCTCCGCCAGAAAGCCCGCCTCTTTCTGGTGGCAACTGCACGTTCACGCATAGCTGATGGCAAATCTGGCTTTTTCCGCTTCCGTATTCTCCGTAGAATTCTGTTATGGTTTGTGTTTCTAAGCCACCGCCTAAAAGCTCATCCAAAACTTTGCTTCCAGAAGTCAACCTTAAAACGTTTTGCCGCATTTTCAAAAGCTCATCTGCCCTAATAAAAGTTAATGCTAAGCTGGAGCGAGCCATTCTAATAAGGTCATAAGCTTTCTTTTCACCTATTCCAGCCAACTCTAATTCACGTATTGTCGCAGTTGCCAAAGACTCGACCGTGTGAAACCCAAGTTCACGCAGTTTCTGGGCAGTTGCAGAGCCGATTCCTGGAATGTCATTTAGGTTTTCATACTTTTTTCTAGGCTCTTCATTTGACTCTTCGTTTTGTGCGCTCATCTATGTTGCCTCGACAAGTTGCGGTTTCAGTTAGAAGATTTGGTGGAGAGGTGTATTTAAATTAGACGAAACAGAGAACACCCTATTCTTGGAGAGTTAAGTGAAACTGGCGCAAACGCAAAAAGTATAAAGGTGAAAACTTTAACTTCATTGCTCTCTACGGAGGAAAAACAGTTGAGTTTCGAGAAAAGGGTTGAAGAAGTAGCTGTTAACCTTTTAAAGCTTGCAGTCATTGAACTGCCTCAAGACGTTAAAGACGCATTAAACAAAGCTTACAGAGAAGAAACAAGCGAAGCAGGTAAAACACAGCTGAAAGCCATATTAGACAACATTAAATTAGCCGAAGAAACTCGAACGCCAGTTTGCCAAGACACTGGCATGATTCTCTTCTATGTAAAGGCTGGGGCACAAGTGAAAGGCTTAGACAAAATTGAAGAAGCCCTAAAAAACGCCACAAAAAGAGCCACAAAGGAAATTCCGCTACGCCCAAACGCAGTTGACCCTTTCACCCAGAAAAACAGCGGAGACAATACTGGAAGATTCATACCCCACATAAACTGGGCAATCGTGCCAGGCGAAACTGTTGAAATAACAGTCATGCCAAAAGGAGGCGGCTCAGAAAACGTTTGCACATTAGGCATGCTTGTGCCAGGCGAAGGAGTTAATGGGTTAAAAAAATTTGTCATTGACGCCGTCATAAAGGCTGGTTCTATGCCCTGTCCACCAACAATCTTGGGCGTAGCCGTCGGTGGAGGAGCAGACGTAGCCATGAAACTTGCCAAAGCAGCCTTGCTTAGACCCCTAAACCAGCCTAACCCAGACCCGGAGCTTGCAAAACTCGAAAAGGAACTGTGCGAAGCTGCGAACATGACTGGAATTGGACCAATGGGGCTGGGTGGAAAATCAACCGTGTTGGGCGTTAATGTTGAATATGCTTTTAGGCATCCAGCCTCCTACCCAGCTGCGGTTGCTTTTCAATGTTGGGCAGCGAGAAGGGCAACAGCCCGTATTAGTCCAGATGGAAGCGTTGAATATTTAACTCATAAAGTGAGGTGAAAAAATGGCGGTTTACAAGCTTAAAACTCCCATATCTGAAGAGGAAATTCGGAAACTGAAAGTAGGCGACACATTGTATATTTCTGGAACCATTGTGACAGCAAGAGACCAAGCCCACAGAAGAGCCCTAGAACTATACAAAGAAGGAAAGCAAATACCAATAAACCTAGAAGGCTTGGCAGTTTTCCACTGCGGACCAATCGTCAAGAAAGAAAATGACAAATGGATTGCAGTAGCAGCGGGACCCACAACAAGCACGCGCATGGACATTTTTGAGGACGAGTTCATTAAAAACTTCAAAGTGCGAGTAGTCATTGGGAAAGGTGGAATGGGCAAAAGAACAACTGAAGCGATGAAGAAATACGGCGCAGTTTACGGCGCCTTCACAGGCGGAGCCGCCGTGCTTGCTGCAAAAGCAATAAAAAATGTTAGGGCTGTGGAATGGCTTGACCTTGGAATGCCAGAGGCGTTATGGATTTTTGAAGTTGAAGAGTTTGGTCCATTAACAGTTGGAATCGATTCTCATGGAAATAACGTGTTTGAAGACGTTATGAAGAAGACCGAGGAAAATCGGCTGAAAATTTACGAGAAACTGGGTATCCAACAAAAATAGGGAGAAATGCAGATATGGCTTACGAAACAATCGACACGGATGTCTTAGTCATAGGCGCAGGCGGTGCGGGAAGCAGAGCAGCGATAGAAGCTTCAAACTATAACGTGCAAGTTACACTCATCAGCAAAGAACTCTTAGGTAAAGCCCACACATGCATGGCTGAAGGCGGAGTAAACGCAGCTTTCGGCAATGTGGACAAGGAAGATAACTGGGAAGTGCATTTCAAAGATACAGTAGTAGGCGGAGCTTGGATAAACAACCAAAAACTCGTGGAAATCTTGGTGAAAGAGGCGACAGAACGCATAATGGATTTGGAAGCTTACGGCGCAGTTTTTGACAGAACACCTGAAGGAAAAATTATGCAACGCCCCTTCGGGAAACAAACATATCGAAGAACCTGTTACGCAGCTGACAGAACTGGACACGAAATGATGGCAACGTTAGTAGAAGAAATCCGACGCCGAGACATAGACGTCATGGACGAAGTTTTCGTCACAAACTTTCTAACCACAAACGGCAAAATATCTGGCGCTTTCGCCATCAACATTAAAACAGGCAACTTTCTCATTTTCAAAGCTAAGGCAACCATACTCGCCAGCGGCGGCGCAGGACGAATATATGCAATTACTTCTAACGCTGCGCAGGACACTGGCGACGGATATGCCATGGCTTACCGTGTTGGGGCACGATTGTTAGACATGGAGATGGTGCAGTTTCACCCAACTGGCATGGTTTTTCCAGAGTCGCATAGAGGACAATTAGTCACGGAAGGCGTTAGGGGTGAAGGTGGAGTGCTACGAAATGTTAACGGCGAACGTTTCATGCAAAGATATGACCCAAAACTCATGGAGTTGGCGGGCAGAGATGTTGTGGCTAGGTCCATAGCTACCGAGATTATTGAAGGAAGAGGCACGAAACATGGTGGAGTCTATTTGGATGTTTCGCATTTACCTGCTCACATAATAGAAGAGCGACTGCCAACGATGTGGAAACAATTTTTAGATGTGGGCGTTGACATAAGGAAAGAACCAATGGAAGTTGCACCTACAGCTCATCACTTTATGGGTGGATTAGAAATTAACGAGAATGCCCAAACAAACCTGAAAGGCTTGTGGGCTGTAGGCGAAATCGCTGGCGGAGTTCACGGAGGAAACCGTTTAGGAGGAAACGCCTTGGCTGACACGCAAGTATTTGGGAAAAGAGCAGGAGAAAACGCTGCAAAATACGCCCAAAAAATTAGCCAGCCCTCTATAGAGAAAGAACAAATCGAAAAAGAAATCAGAAGAGTAAACAGTTTCATGGAGAAAAACGAGGGAATAAGACCTGTGGAAGTGAAAAAGAAGCTTGTGTGGCTTATGTGGGATAAAGTGGGAATCTTCAGAACTGGCAAAGAATTGGAGGAAGCCATAGCTGAAATTGAACAAATGAAGGTTAAGATGCTTCCAAAACTGTTTGTTTCAAACAAAGTTACACGTTACAATCGAGAATGGATTGAAGCCTTAGAAGTTGAAAACATGCTCTCCGTTGCTGAAATGGTGGCGAAGGCGGCGTTAATGCGAACCGAAAGCCGAGGTGCCCATTATAGGAAGGATTTTCCAAAAACCGACAACAAAAACTGGTTCGTAAACATTTTCATCCAACAAAAAATGGGTGAAATGACGTTTACTAAAGCGCCCGTAGTCACAACATTGATGAAACCCGAGGGAACGTAAAATGGCTGACATAATAAGAGTGAAGGTTTTCCGATACAATCCAGACTTAGATAAGGAGCCACGTTACGAAACCTATGACGTGCCCTACCAAGACGGCATGGTTGTTCTTGACGCTTTAAACTACATCTACGAAAACTATGACAGCACCTTGGCTTACAGATGGGCTTGCCGTGCGGGACAATGCGGCTCTTGCGCCGTCATAATAAACGGAAAACCGAGAGTGGCATGCCGAACAAAAGTGGAAAAAGACAGAGCCATAACTGTGACGCCGCTTTTGCAGTTTCCCGTAGTGAAAGACCTCGTTGTCGACTTGAAAAGGGGATTAAGGAAACTAGCTAAAATACGCCCCTACGTCGAGAGACTCAAAACCCCAACTAGACCAGAAATAATAAGCAAAGAAGCCATAGAACCCATAAAAGAAGTTAGAGAATGCATCGAATGCTGGTCATGCATATCAGCTTGCCCAACAGTCGCAGAAGCATGGCAAGAATTTTCTGGCCCCATGTACCATGCAAAATTGGCTAGACTAGAATTTGATGAAAGAGACGTTGAAGACCGCGTGAAAATGGCCTTCCTAAACGGTTTATATAAATGCACCACATGCCGAGCCTGCGTAGAGGTTTGCCCAAAAGAAATAGACATCCCTGGAAAAGCCATCGAAAAAATGAGAGCCATAGCAGCAAAAACTGGCATTGGTCCATTGCCTGGGCATAAAGAATATGTAACAAGAGCCGTCACCTCGGGCAGAAGCAGCTAAAAAATTGTGACTTCACTGCTAGAAATGATTCAAACAGGCTATATTGCAAAAGTGCGAAGCCCTAAAGATACCGTTGCCTATTTCCCAGGCTGCCTAACAGA
>JAWCNH010000001.1:0-26927 GCA_038848765.1 Bathyarchaeia archaeon | reverse complement strand
TACGTAGCTTACGATTACGCCGTCAACATCTCTGCTTGCTGAAGCGTTGAAAAACACGGTTTCTTCTGCATGCGGAGCAGTTGGGTAGAAGAAGAACGAAGCCTTTGGTCTTGCATAGGCTTTTATTGAGATTTCAGCTGTGTCCCATAATCCTTCATTGTCTGTGACGTTAAGCTTTACAACAAAGTTTCCAGCAGACATGTAAGTGTGGGTTACGATTTTTCCTGAGCCGTGATTGCCGTCGCCAAAGTCCCAGCTGTAGCTGATTATGGTGCCTCCTCTTGGGTTTGAAGCTGAAGCGTCGAAGGTGACTGTTTCGTTTACAACAACTAGGGTTGGCAGATAGGTGAAACTGGCGATTGGATAGTCTATCACTCTTATTGTGGTGTTTTCCGTGTCGGTTAATCCTTCGCTGTCTGTAATCGTTAAGATTACGGTGAAATTGCCGAAAGTCGAGTAAGCGTGGGTTGTAACATTGCCAGAGCCATAGGAGTTATCGCCGAAATCCCAACTATAGCTTATGATTTCTCCGCCGTTTCCAGTGGAAGTGTTTGCGTTGAAAGTCACTGTTTCGCCTACTTTGGGAATTATGGGATAATAAGTGAACCTAGCAACCGGATACTTCACGATTCTTATGGTTCCGTCTGTGAGGAAATTGTCTGAAGTGTCGGTTTCGCCAGCAACTATTTGAACCGAGGCGCTTATTGTATGGTATCCTAATGGAACAGGGGTTGTGTCCCAATCAAATGTTAGAGTTGTTAATGTCACAGGGTTTAGTGAAACTTGCCTTGTTTCAATGAGGTTTGTTGTGTCGTAGTAAAGCGAGACCTCAAAGGTTTCTGAAAAGTTGCCTTCATTTTTCACAGAGACATCAATGCTTACAACTTCGCCTTGCACTGCGGTTGTTTTAGAGGGCACAATGCTAAGAATTGCCACGTCGTGAATGCCGAAGGCGTATAATTTTTTGTTTGATGACCCTACGAAAACCATGCCGTCAGCAACAGCGGGCGAAGACCTTACAGTGTCCCAAGTGTTGTAGCTCCATATAAGGGCGCCGTTAGCTTGATTTAACGTGTAAATTTTGTTGTCGTAAGAGCCTACGAAGACTTTGCCGTCAGCAACTGCAGGCGAAGAATAGACCCATCCGCCTGTGGCGTATTCCCATATTTTTGTTCCAGATTGGACGTCTAATGCATAGACCTTATTGTCATAAGAGCCGAAGAATATTTTGCCGTAAGCAACCGCGGGCGAAGAAGCGATGGAGCCGCCAGTCGTATAGCTCCAGATGAGTGCGCCGTTAGTTTCGTTTAAAGCGTAAAGCTTGGTGTC
Source organism: Bathyarchaeia archaeon (assembly GCA_038848765.1). Classification (GTDB taxonomy): domain Archaea; phylum Thermoproteota; class Bathyarchaeia; order Bathyarchaeales; family JAWCNH01; genus JAWCNH01. The sequence continues at coordinate 25,598 of JAWCNH010000001.1, read as the reverse complement.
TGACGAGCCGAAGAAAACTTTGCCGTAGGCGATTGTAGGCGATGACACTATGGAGCTTCCAGTGGTGTAGCTCCATACTAGAGTTCCGGTGTTTGCGTCTAAAGCGTAAAGTTTGGTGTCTTCAGAGCCAACAAAGACTTTGCCATTTGCTACTGCAGGCGAAGAACGTATGGACGCGCCGGTTGCATAACTCCAGAGCAATGTTCCAGTGGTTTGGCTTAACGCATAAAGTTTGCCGTCCGAAGAGCCTACGAAGACTTTGCCGTCAGCAACTGCAGGCGAAGAGGATATGGAGCTGCCAGTCGTATAACTCCAGATGAGTGCGCCGTTGGTTTCGTTTAATGCGTAAAGCTTGTAGTCAGACGACCCAACGAAAACAATGCCATCTACGACTGCAGGCGAAGAAGCAACCGAACCACCAGTCATGTAGCTCCAAACAAACGCCCCAGTTTTTTCATCCAGCGCATAAATATTGTAGTCATGAGAACCAACGAAAACAATGCCGTCAGCAACTGCAGGCGAAGATACGATTGCGTCCCCAGTCGTGTATGTCCACACCGTGGCGTTGTTGTTAGACGCTATAGACGGCGAGCATCCAGAATGCGTCAAATCGTGACGAAACATTGGCCAAGGCGAACCAATAGAAGCTATGCCGAATCCAGCGTTTCCAGTTTTTATAGTTAAGGCTACGCATAATGAGCTGACAGTGAGCAGTATTGCTAGTATTCCTGAAACCCATTTTGTTCTCATTCCACTCTCTCCTCAATGTTAAACTCTAAATTAGGCAATGGCACGGATAAATTTAAACATTAAAGGAACAATCTTCTATTGTTATAGCTTATTTTGGATTCAAAAAGGTTATATTTGGCTGTAGATATGTGGTTTGTGGCGGAGCTGTTTGAGATGAGTGGTGGCCGTCAAATTCGAAGCTAAACAAAGACCTTGGCTTACACAAGACTATAGCCCGCTCCAACTGGAACAACAAATCCGTCAATTTTGGCACAAGCAGAAAATTTCTGAAAGACTAATGCAGCTTAGAGAAAAATCCAACGTGGGCGTTTTAGGCTATGTAGAAGGACCACCCACGTTAAACGGTGTTCCCCATGTTGGACACGCCCGTGGACGCGTAATGAAGGACTTATGGTACCGTTGGAAATCAATGCAAGGCTTTTACATACCCTTCTGGGCCGGCTGGGACTGCCAAGGCTTGCCAGTTGAGTTAGAAGTTGAAAGACAGTTAAACGTAAAAAACAAGAAAGAATTGTTGGAAAAAGTCGGCGAAGAGCGCTTCATAGAAGAATGCAAAAAAACCATAATGAAATACTACCAAGAATGGCGAAGCGCAGATGAAAAACTAGGCATGTTCATGAACTATGAAAAGGCTTATTGGACATATTTGGACGAGTACATAGAAAAAGAGTGGCAATACCTTAAACGGGCTTGGGAACAAGGGCTTCTGGGCGAAGGCTACTATGTAGTGGCTTATTGCCCACACTGCCAAACATCGCTTAGCAATGCAGAAGTAGGTTTAGGCTACGAAATAGTTGAAGACCCATCGCTCTACTTCAAGTTCAAAATAGCCAAAGCGGAAAACACCTATTTCTTGGTTTGGACAACCATGCCCTTCACCTTAGTCACAGACATGATGCTAGCTGTCCATCCAGAAGGCGAATATGCAAAAGTAAAAGTTGGTCAAGAAATATGGATAATGGCAAAACAGCGCATAGAACCAGTGATGCAAGAACTAAAAATAAGCAACTATAAAGTTTTAGAGACAGTTTTGGGCAAAAACCTCGAAGGCACAAAATACGAATTCCCATTTAAGGATACGATTCCAAAACAGGCAGAACTGGATAGGCTTCCCATTGTTCACACAGTCGTATGCGAAGAGTTTGTGGACATAACCACCGCCACGGGCATAGTGCATCTCTCTCCTGGAAACGGTGAAGATGACTTTCTTGCAGCGCAAAGGCGCAACTTACCCGTTTACGTGCCTTTTGACGATGAATGCAACTTCACTGAAGAGGCTGGCGAATTCGCTGGGCTATTTGCTCGGGACGCAGATTCCAAAGTTGTTGAGCGACTGCGGGAAAAAGGCTTGCTGGTTTCAGTGAAAATGGTTAGCCACGAATATCCCACATGTTGGCGTTCCCATCATAAACTAATCTGGCTAGCCAGAAGAGAATATTACCTCTGGACGAACAAAATCACTGACAAAATAGTGCAAGCAGCAGAAAAAGTCAACTATTACTATGAACCGCCCAAAAACCGGTTCCTCGCCTTCCTAAAAGAGGGAAAGCCATGGTGCATCTCCAGAGAACGCGTATGGGGCGCACCATTGCCAATTTGGGTCTGCCAAAAATGCAAACACAAAGTCCTAGTTGCCACTAAAAAGGAGCTTTTAGAAAAAGCGCTGGAAAAACCGAAGGGAAACTTTGAATTGCATAAGCCATGGGTTGACAAAGTGACGCTTAAATGCGAAAAATGTGGGGGCGTAATGAAACGTGAACCCTTTGTGCTTGACACATGGCATAACAGTGGGGCTTCACCATACGCTCGCTTTACCGAGGAAGAATTCAAAAGGTTTGTCCCAGTGGATTTTTTGACTGAAGGAATAGACCAAACCCGTGGGTGGGCGAACACGCTATTGCTTGAACATGTCATCCTAACGGGAAAAGCTGAAGCCCCATACAAGGCTTTTCTCTTCCAAGGCTTAGCGCAGGATGCGAAAGGCAGAAAAATGAGCAAAAGTTTGGGCAACGTGTTAGAAGCCAAAAACGTGTTGGAGAAATATTCTGCTGACGTCTTTAGGTTTTATACTTTGTGGAAATGTTCCCCGATAGACGCCATAAACTTTGACATGCAAGAATTGAAGAGAAGACCCTACCAAGTTTTAAGCACGCTTTATCATTTGCATCGCTTCTTCATGCAGAACGCCGAGTATGACAATTTTAACCCGCAAAAGCACACGTTACAATGGGCGAAAGAAAACCAAACTTTGAAGCCTGTTGACCTTTGGCTGCTTTCCAAACTTCAAAAAACCATTAGAGAATACACGCAGAAAATGGAAAAACGAGAATTCAACTTCGCGCTTGCAAAACTGGAAACCTTCGTAATCGACATTTTAAGCAGACAATACGTTCCCATGGTTCGCCGAGATTTGTGGACAGACGACCCAGAAACATTAAACCGACGGCTAACAATTTACGCAACACTTTGGACTGCACTAAAAAACTTAGTCTTACTCTTCAACCCAGCAACTCCGTTCCTTTGCGAGTTTCTCTACCAAAACGTCTACAAAGAGTTAGACAAGAGCCTACCAGAATCCATAAATTTCGAAAAATGGCCAGAGCCAAACGAATCTTTAGAAAACAAAACATTGGAAGAAAACTTTGAAACACTGTTTCGATTTGTTTCGCTTACGTATGCTGCAAGACAATCAGCGAAGCTGAAAAGAAGATGGCCTCTGCGAGAAGCTTTGATTGTGTCTCCAACAAATGTGCAAGAAGCGTTGAAGAATCTTGAAGATTTGTTCCTTGAACTTGCCAATGTCAAGTCTGTGCGTTACTTGGAGAAGCTTCCAGAAAAAGAAAGCAAAGGATGGTCTTTGGCTTCGGAAGGAAACTTGCATGTCTTAATTAATGTGCAACGTGACGAAAAATTGCTCGGCGAAGGATTGATGCGTGACCTTGCCAGACGTGTTCAAGCTCTCCGAAAAGAGTTAGGCTATATGCCCACAGACATTTTAGAAGCAGTTTATTTGGCAGAAGTCGACCCAGAAAGCGTGAAGCTGCTACAGCCCTTCTTAAAAGAGATGGCAGAGCTTGTGCGAACCAAAAAGGTCTCTGTTCAACAGAAACGAAGCGAAGTAAAAGCAGAGTGGCACGAATACGCATTAGATAACAAAAGACTATACATCGCCATAGTGTCCTAAAGTTTCTCAATCCTTTATGGCTTTAACGTCAATGTGATAAACGCTATGTCCTATCTCGCTTAACGCATCCCCTTTCTTTCTTAAAATTTGAGCCTTTCTTTTGCCAAGAATTTCGATGTTACGGAAGCCTGCTTGCCTTATTTTCTGTATGTATTCTTTTTCTCTTAATGCTCCGCCGACACATGCAGCATAAGCTTCAAAGCTTTTTTCAAGACGTTTAGGCAACCTCTTTTCTGTAACAACATCTGATATGACAAGACGGCCACCATGTTTTAGCACTCTGTAAGCCTCATTGAAAACTTGCTGTTTGTTCAATGCAAGGTTTATGACGCAATTGCTGATGATTACGTCGACCGTTTCATCTTCAACTGGCAGTTTTTCCATGTCGCCAAGCTGAAACAAAACGTTTTCTACACCCAATTTCGTTGCATTCTTTTTTGCGAGTTTAACCATTTCTTCAGTTAAGTCTATGCCTATCACTTTCCCCTCTCGCCCAACTTTTTCGGCTGCCAAGAAGCAGTCGAGTCCTCCTCCTGCGCCAAGGTCTAAAACAGTTTCTCCCTTTCTTAAATCAGCTAATAAAACGGGGTTGCCGCAGCCGCAAAAAGAATTCGCCACAGTTTCTGGAACGTTTTTGATTTGGCTTTTCACGTAGCCTACATTTTGGAGCGAGTTTGTTTCGGAAATGTTGCAGCATGATTTTCCCTTCGCCACTTCTGCATACCATCGTTTAAGGAATTCTTTGGTTTCTAGGTCTTTTGGGCGCATGTTGTCCATCTCAATACTCTATGCTGCGATTCTGATTATTTAAATTTTACGGAAAAATCAGAATATTCTGATTGAGTTAGTGTATGGCTATCCGCCCTTCAGCCAAGTCTTCACAGAATTTATCTATATTTTCTAACTCGTGATTAATCACTTCTTCTATTTCGCTTTTAACGCTTTCAAAAGAGTTATTCGCCTTCATAACAACTTGAGCAGCCGCAATAGCTGGTTGGTCAATAGGCTTGCCAATTTGACTTAAAAGCCAAATGTAAACCTCTTCCAAGCCAGAAACCCGCTTATAAACCTCATTTGCAATTTTATGAGTAAGCGAATTGTAAATTTTCCCCACGTGGCTTACTGGGTTTTTTCCGGCCGCAGCTTCGGAGCAGAAAGGTCTGTTTAAGGGTATGACGCCGTTTGTTCTGTTGCCTCTGCCCACTTGCCCAGAGTCTCCGCTTTCAGCGCTTGTGCCAGTTACAGTTAGATATACACCTTCTATTCCTTTCCCTCTCATGTCCAAAGTGTTAAGGTCAACTTTAACCTCGTCAAAACTTGTGTTTTCCTTCACAAAACTGCAAATTTCCTCATGAAGCACCGCTTTCTTTCTGAAATAGTCATCTTCACTTTCCACGTATTTGTCCACAAAAGCCATGGCCAGCGTTAAATGTAAAGCATTGTTTTTTCTGTAACCCATAACTTTCACATCTTCGCCCGACTCTGGAAATCTCTTCTTAAACTCTGGTGAATTCACATATTTTTCTATGTCCAAAACAATTTTTTCCGTTCTGGTCATGGGGGCATAACCAACAGCAGCAGAAGTGTCATTAGCGCCCAAAACTTTCCCTTTCCTTTCAAAAATATCCATCAACTCAGGATGCCCAGGCTTCAACTCCACTTGATACAGCACATGCCTTTCCGGGTCTACGAAACGCAGTTTTTCCTTGAACCATTCTTTGGCTGTTTGAACTGCAATTTCATCCACTGGTATGTGCACATTGCCAACGTCAAAGGTTGCTCTGTCGCCTATAATTAGGAGCATAGGCTTCTTAATTGCGCCTCCTTGGAATCGTGTTTCCGCTTCGCCGGCTGCCAGCAAGGATTTGTCAATGTTATGGTGTCTAATCTCCCCTGTCTTCTTCAAGTATTCTTGACTTAGCCTAACTGATATCCTATCCATAATGGCGTCACATATAGAATCCGGGTGCCCAAGCCCCTTCCTTTCAACAATTTCGATTTTCTGCTGTTCAATAGGCGTTTGCCTTAAACAATCTACCAATATATTTCTTAAAGTCATACACGTTCGCCTTGCTGCACACGTATAAACAGAAACAAATATATATTTTGCGATATCAAAATTACATAATAAATAACCAGAGGTTATAAAACGATAATCACTGGGCAAATGTTAAGGAAATTAAGAATAGAAGCCAACATGACACAGAAACAACTAGCCCAACTCGTCGGCGTATCTCAGGCGCACATAGCAAAAATTGAGAAAGGAAAAGTTGACCCTAGGCTTTCCACGGTAAACAAGATTCTTCAAGTACTCACAGAAGGCGAAGGCAAAAAATGCAAAGACATAATGACGAAAAACGTTATCTTCGTAAAGCCGAACGAAAAAGTCTTAAAAATAAGCGAAATCATGAGAAAACACGCCATATCGCAAGTGCCAGTTAAAGAAAAAGGAAAAATAATAGGCACAGTCACGGAAGAAAGCATAATAAAAAATTTAAGCTCGAAAATAGCTGAGGAAACAGCGGAAAAAATCATGGAGCCTCCGCTTCCAAGCATTCCAGAAGAAACAAACGTAAGCATGATTCGCCACTTACTAGAAGACCATCCAGGCGTGCTTGTGGTCAAAAAGGGAGAGGTCGTAGGCATTATTACACGTTCAGATTTGCTGAAAATCGTTAGCAAGACGCTTTGAGCCTTTAACCATTTAAATAACTTCCCTTTCACTCTTTATTTTGGAGTCTTTATGAACCTTGAAGCATTCGGAGAAAAAGTTAGTAAAGCGATTTTCGAATTTAAAAAGCTAGGCACGGATAATGTGCTTCTTGTTCATCATGATGATGGCGATGGCTTATGCTCAGCAGCAATCGTGAAGGCAGCGCTGGAACGGGAAGGCTACAATGTGAAAATGTTTTGTTTGGAGAAAGTCTATCCAGAAGTAATTGAGAAATTGCATGAAGGCGAAGGCAAAGCTATTGTTTATGCAGACATAGCCTCGTCCCACGCAGACTTTATTTCAGAATGCAACAAAACACGAAACCTCACCATAATTTTGGATCACCACGACCCAGCAAAAGCGACGGACCCAAAGGTTTATGACCTTAATTTGGAGCATTATGGCTTTCAAGGCGAGACGGATTTTTCCGGCGCCACCATATGCTATCTTTTTGCAAAGGCGCTTAACGAAAGAAACACTGATCTCTCCTATCTAGCCCTTGTAGGCAGTTGCGAAATTCCACAAGGATTTCTCGGGCTTAATAAGGTGGTGTTGAACGAATCCCTAGAAAATAGAGTTGTTTATGTTAAGGGGAAATCTTATGAAATCGCAAAGTTAGGCGTCCGCATTGACGATTTATTTTCGAAGCTTCAGATTCTTGGTCCAGTAGGATATTATGAAGGTGGACCAGAGCTTGGAATAAAAGCATGTATAGAAGGCTTAACGGAAAATGTTAAAGTTAAGGTTGATGAATTGGAAGCAAAAAGAAAGGAAATTAACAAGAGACTTTTGGCGAGGCTTTATCGGGAGAGGCTGAAAGAAACGAACCACATTCAATGGTTTGACGCAGCAGACATGTATGAGGGTATGGGAACAAAAGTCATAGGACAATTCTGCTCTTTCCTATCCTACCAAACCCGTCTAATAAAACCCAACAAATACATTTTGGGCTTCGTGAACGTCCCGCTAGAGATTCCAAACTGGGGAAAACTCAAACAGAAATTTGTAAAAGCTTCTGTGAGAGTTCCAAAGACCATGCAAAAACTTATCGATGAAGGAAAACTGTTGGGCGCGGCGCAACTGTTAACAAAGGCTTCTGAGGGATTCGGCTTTGCAGACGGCCATAAATACGCAGCAAACGTCATTGTCCCATTGGATAAAAAGGAAACTTTGATTAAGAAGGCAGAAGAAACAGCAGTGGTTTAGCATCCATTCTCTTAAGAGGCATGTTTTTTCCATCTTTGTTTTTCGACAAGATCTACATATTCATTCACAAGTGTGCTTACTGGTCGGATGACAGTGCCTGGCTTTTGAAGGTTTGCCTCGTATTGCTTTTCCCTTTGTGCATGTATGTAAATAAAAGGAGACGCGACAACTAATGCGACACAAAAAATGGTGAGGGTAACAATCCATAGAGGAAGACACGCAACGAAGGTCAAATATAAAGCTAAGCACAAAAACCAAAAAGGCAGCGACGCTAAAAACCACATGGAAAAAATAAGGGATTTAAATGATATAAGAAAACCCCTCCTACCCTTTTTATTTCACTGATAATTTACGCAGAAGTTGCTTAAAAATTTATATATCAGATATCGAACATTCCGTGTTATACGTAAATGTGTAAAATTTATTTAAAGCTGTTACAAAAATTGATATATAGTTGTCTTATAATCTAGCAACTATGATAGACAGTTTAAAAATAGCATGCGGGGTCTTCGGCGCAGTAGATTTCAGCCATAACCCGATATTTCCAACCATTTATTGGGGTTTAAGAGCGCAAAACCATCGTGGTCACCAGTCGCATGGTTTTCTAACGTTTGACGGAAAATTCCATGCCCACAAGGGTTTGGATTTGGTTCCGAAAATAAAGAAGAGGGATATTCAAGATTGGCTGGATAGGCTTCCTGGGCATTTAGGCATTGCAAACGTGAGATATACAACTTCTGGTGGCGTTGACGAACAAGCGTTAATTAGGGGGACACAGCCAGTCGTTGCAGAATCAGGAGAAACAAAATTTGCCCTTTCGTTTAACGGCAATGTTGTTAACGCAGTTCAGCTAAAAAGGGAAATTTGCGAAGTTTTCCCAGATTTTGCCTACGAATGCGATGCGGAGCTGATTTGCAGAAAACTGCTTATTGAATACATGAAAACCCATGACATAAAATTGTCTGTTAAGGCTTGCATGAAAGAAATTGAAGGCGCCTTCTCCGTTGCTGGCATAAACCAAGACGGAGAATTTTTCATCTTCAAAGACCCACATGGCATAAGACCCCTCTGCTGCGGCTACAGCCAAAACCGCAAAATTTACGCAGCGTCCTCAGAAAGCGTGGGTTTAAACATTAACAGCCTAGAGCATGCTTTCGAAGTAGTGCCAGGCGAATTTATCACCGTGTCAGAGGACGGTTTCCACCGTGAACGACTGGTAAGTGGGGAGAGAAAAGCTTTTTGCGGTTTCGAATTCGCCTATTTCGCTCGTCCAGACTCCAAATTTGACGATAAATACGTGTATGAAGTGAGGGAAGAGTTCGGGAGAAACCTTGCAAGAGAATATTCAGACATTGTTAGAAGCACCGACATAATTGTTTCCATGCCAGAAACTGGCGATGACGCAGCCTTTGGGCTTCACATGGAGACGGGAATTCGATGGGAACGAGCCTTAAGGAGACACCGATATGTTACAGAACGGGCATTCATATTATTGCCTCAAGAACGATACACGACCATAGATAGAAAAATTAATGTTTTAGAATCAAAAATTAAAGGAAAAAATCTTGCCGTTGTCGAAGACAGCATAGTTCGTGGAGACACAACCAAGGTTATTGTGGAAAAACTGCGTAAAATGGGAGCCAAAAAGGTTCATTTATTTATTACTTTTCCACGCATTATCGGTCCATGCCCTTACGGAATTGACATGGCGACTTACAGCGAACTTATCGGGTCTACTCATGAAGCGGATGAAATAGCTGAGATTATCGGCGCAGACTCGGTTAATTATCAGTCGCTGGACGGGTTTATCCGCGCAACCGGAATGCGTGAAGATGAACTTTGTTTGGCATGCGTTACTGGAAAATATCCAACGCCCTTGGCTCAAAAAATGGCTGACGAAATGAGGCAACTCTTTGAAAAAGGGTATAAGGAAACTGGAAGGCTTTATGAAATGTTCAGCATAATTGAAAAACCCCAAAGTTAAAAAGAGTTTAACTTCATGATTCTTTGAGGGGTTCAATGGAAAAAGTCGGCGTCCTAGTTGTTTCCTACGGCGCCAGAGAGGCAGCAATGATAGATGCATTTAGCAGAAGCCGAAACTATGATGTTAAAATCTATGTTGTGGATAAACAAAGAAACCCTTACAACCTAAAAAGGGCAGCGAAACACGTTGTTGTGCCCACACTCGACATAAACAAAATTTGCGAGTTTGCCAAACAAAACCAAAAGGAAATAGACTTCGCAATAGTTGGACCAGAAAAACCAATAATTGAAGGAATCAGAAACCTAATAGAAAAAGAGACAAAGATACCCGTGATTTGCCCTACACAACATTGCGCAATAGAAAAAAGCAAAGTGGAACAGCGCAGACTATTCGAAAAAGTTGTGCCAGAGGCAAACCCGAAATTCAAAGTTTTCAACCCCAAAAACTTTGCAAGCATTGGAGAGGTTGAAAAGGAAGTATATGCTTGGCTTGACCAACTAGAAAACAAGGCTGTCGTGAAGCCAGATGCTCCAGCCGCGGGAAAAGGCGTAGGAGTTTGGGGCGACCATTTCACCACGAGAAAACAACTCTTCGAACATTTCTTGGCGAATTATCAACATGGCAAAGTCATAATAGAAGAAAAAATCGAGGGCGAAGAATCCAGTTTCCAAGCCTTCTGCGACGGAAAACATCTAGTGCCCTTGCCAGAAACAAGAGACTATAAGAGAGCCTTCGACGGAGACAGGGGACCAAACACTGGAGGAATGGGCTCATACAAAGACGTGGGCGAATGGCTTCCTTTCATGACAAAAGCCGACAGAGAAAAAGAAATAGCCATAGTAAACAAAATTTTCGAAGGATTGAGAAGAGAGAACGTCGAATCTGGTTTGCGTGGCATACCCTTCTACGTGGCTTTCATCCACACAGCCAATGGATTAAAAATTTTGGAGAACAACAGCAGACCAGGCGACCCAGAAATACAAAACCTTCTACCAATCTTAAATGATGATTTCGTGGACGTCTGTTTCAAAATCGTTGAAGGAAACCTCTCCCATGTAGAGTTTGAAGGAAAAGCAACCGTAGTCACCTATAAGGTTCCACCTTCCTATGGAGGCTTCCAAGAAGCCTTTCCGCAAAAGGTTAGAAAAGAAGAAATTGGGACGCCTGTGGTTCTGGACGAGGCGTACAGACTAAGCGAGAAATATGGAGACAGAATAAGGGTTTATCCCGCTTCAGTGGAACAAAGAGACAATGAAATTTATGCGTTAGGCTCAAGGGCAGTATGCGTTGTAGGCATAGGCGACAACATTCAAGAGGCTAGGGACATCTCCCTAGAAGGAATAAATGTCATACGAGGCGGAGCCCTCTGGAACCGCACAGACATAGCCTCAAAAGAGCATATTCAAAAAACCATCCAGCACATGAAACAATTGAGGCGCAAATAATTTGAGAATTTTTGTTTCCGACTGCGAGGGACCAATATCAAAAAACGACAACGCATTTGAATTAACATGCAACTTTATTCCAAACGGAGAAAAACTTTTCACAACAATAAGCAGATACGACGACGTTCTCGCCGACATTGTAAAAAAGCCAGGTTATAAGGCTGGAGACACGTTAAGGCTGATTCTACCCTTTTTGAGGGCATATGACGTAACAAACAGCAAAATGAAAGAGTTTTCCATTAGGAACATTCTGCTAATGCCAGGAGCAAAAGAAACGCTAAGCTATGTTAAGGGCATCATGCCCTCCTTCATTTTAAGCACCAGCTATGAACATTACATAAGGGCTTTATGTGAAGCTACCGATTTCCCATTTGAAAACACTTACTCAACAAAACTTGACATTGACAAATACAAAATAAGCCTAAAAGAAAAGAAAAGGCTTCAAGAAATTGCCCAAGAAATCGCAAAAGCACCCCAAATAGAAATTCCAGTAGGCGTCAAGTCTCTGCAAGAATTATCAGAAACAAGCCTAAAAACAATTAGCCTACTAAACGAAATTTTCTGGAATGAAATTCAGCAGATGCAATCTGGAAAGATTTTGGAAGAGGTAAATCCAGTTGGCGGTTTAGAGAAAGCAAATATTTTGAAGGAAATTGTTAAGCGACTGGAAAGCCAGTTGCATAATGTCATGTATGTGGGCGACAGCATTACAGATGTGGAATGTTTTAGGCTTGTTAGAAGGTTTGGAGGGTTAACTGTTTCTTTTAACGGTAACCAATACGCCATAAGAGAGGCAGAAGTCGCAGTCCTCGCCCACAACACCCTTGCAACTTCAATCCTTGCCGACACTTTCCAGAGATTAGGCAAAGAAAAAACCTTAAAGCTTGTAGAAAACTGGAGCCACCAAGCCCTAAAGAAATATGATGTAAACCAAAGCTTAACGAAGCTTGCTCTTGAATTGTGGCCTAAAAAATTTCCTAAAATTGAAATCATAACTTCAGACAATATGGAAAGACTGAGGAAAGAAAGCAGCGAATTTAGGAAAAAAGTTAGAGGAGAGGCTATAGGCAGGTTAGGCTAAAAGAAATTAAAATTTGAGAGGAGAAATTTTGGAGCAGAAGGCAGAGGTTGAAGATACATTTGCAGAAGCTTTTGAAGGGCTCTACTGCAGAGTAATAGTTACTGCGGATGATAAAAAAACTTTGAGAAAGGCTGCTGAAGATGCGACAGCCACACCAGCAGTAGTTGTTGGCAGAACAGAAGGCGGAGTGGAAAAATGGTTAAAGCCAGAAGAAACGCCGGACAAAAGGTTTGGCGCTGTTTTGCAGTTTTGGGGAGAACTCCGAACAGACAAGCCCTTTGAAGAAGTTCTTCGAAAGTTTGCCAAAGAATTGTCCTATCGGATTCGGCAAGACATTCTTGTCAAACCTTTCACAAGAATTTTTGACGCGACGGCGAATGCAGAAGGAAAAATTGACATGATGGAGTTGGTAGGCCATTGTGGAGACAGTTTTGAGTGGGAAGAACAACTTTATGAACGCCGCATGATTGTTGTTCCAATAATGGTTCCAGACTTTCACATAGAACGTTACATAGGCTATGCACGTGGAGTATGCGGAGCCAACTTCTGGTACATGTGCAAAACAAAAGAAGCCGTAAAAAGGGCTGGAAGAAAGGCTTTAGACGCTATTGGACGAGTGGAAGGAGTCATTACCCCTTTCGACGTGTGTTCCGCTGGTTCGAAGCCAGAAACTCGTTTTCCAGCTATAGGACCAACAACAAACCACCCCTACTGCCCTTCACTAAAAAAGAGACTTGGGAAAGAGTCGAAAGTTCCAAAAGGCGTAAAATATATTCCAGAAATAGTGATCAACGGCATTTCCTTAAAGGCAGTGAAAGAGGCAATGAAGGCTGGAATTGAAAGCATTCTTGACGTGGAAAATGTTGTGAAGATTTCTGCAGGAAACTATGGCGGAAAACTTGGAAAATACAAGATTTATTTAAGAGAGTTGTTTCCATGAAATTCGACGTTGTGGGTTTCGGCGCTTTAAACGTAGACAAACTTTACAGAGTAAACAAAATTGCTGGAAAAGACGAGGAAAGCTTCATAAAAAATTTCAAACAAGCTTGCGGAGGCTCAGCAGCAAACACAATTGTTGGCTTAGCCAGATTAGGCTTGAAGGTAGGCTATATAGGGAAAATAGCGCAAGACATTGAAGGAAAACTACTCTTAAAAGACTTTGAAAAAGAAGGCGTTAACATTGACGGAATAATAGTCTCTAAGAAGGGAAGAAGCGGAGTTGTTCTAGGTTTTGTCGACGAAAACGGCGAAAGAGCCCTATACGTAGACCCAGGCGTTAACAGCACAATTCAATATGAAGAAATAAATGTCAAATACGCAGAAAACACAAGTTTTCTACACTTAACTTCTTTTGTGGGCGAAACATCCTTTGAAACACAAAAAAGACTGGTCAAAAAAATTCCCTCTTCAGTCAAAGTAAGTCTTGACCCAGGCACGATATATGCGAGAAAGGGTTTAACAAGCCTAGAATCCATTATAAAAAGATGCTTTGTCTTGTTTCTGAACGAAATCGAAATGAAGTTGCTTACTGGGAAGGGCTATAGGGAAGGCGCAGAAATGTTTGTCGAAATGGGCGTGGACATAGTCGCTGTAAAACTTGGCGCCAAAGGATGCTACGTGACGGATGGGAAAGAAGCGTGTCACGTAGAACCGTTTAAAGCGAAAGTTGTTGACACGACAGGTGCTGGCGACGCCTTCAACGCCGGCTTTTTATACGGTTTGTTGAAAGGAAAGAATTTGCGTGAGTGCGGTCGCTTGGGAAATTTTGTGGCTTCGAAATGTATAGAAAAAATAGGCGCTAGGAGAGGCTTGCCGTATGCCCACGAACTTAAGGATTTCAAAAACTTCTAATATAGAAACAGTGTCGCTTGACTGCGGCGGCACTTTATATTATGAAGCGGTTCAAGAATTTGTTGTTTATAAAGAGATTTTAAACGAGTTAGGTTACGACGTTAATGATAGCGTAGTTAAGGAAGCATTAGAATCGGCGCGTGCATGTTGGCTTGAAGAAAAAGCGAGAACAGACAAGATTTGGAATGACGATATGAGGATTAGTTTGCTTAAAAAAATGGTGGCAACTCTGGGGCTGTCTAACCCGAATACACTTGCCATGAAGCTTTCTAACCTTTGGTTTCAGAAGGCAGCTTTTCAAGCTTACGAAGACGCTGAACCAACCCTTAAAATGCTTAAGCAAAGGGGAATACGGGTAATTGCGGTTTCCAATGTTTCTTCAGAAAAGAATCTAAGAATTTATCTCGATAAGGCTGGGTTAGGCAATTACTTTGACGTTTTGGTTGCTTCTGGCACTGTGGGATATGAGAAGCCTAATCCGGAAATTTTTAAAATTGCTTCAAAACTTTCCAACACGCCTTTAACAAGAATGATGCATGTAGGAGATAAATACGAAGAGGATTATCTTGGAGCCAAATCCGTGGGAATGAAAGCCCTGCTGCTTGATAGAAAGGGATTGCATAAAAACGAGAACTGTATGAGAATATCAAGGCTTGATGAGTTGTTTGCCTATCTATAACTTTTTGGTTAAATATTCTATCATGGATTCGAAGATTAGTTTTCCATCGCCGTATTGAGGAACCTTCTCTTTCCGAGTCCAGTCCGGCAGTTGCCAGCCATAGTAGGCTCTCTCTGGATGTGGCATTAAGCCGAAGACTGTTCCGTTTGAGTTGCAGATTCCAGCGATGTCGTGAAAAGAACCGTTAGGATTGGCTGGATATTCACCTTCCGCATAGTCTCCATTTGCATGGCAGTATCGAAAAACCAGCTGGTCATTCTTGTAAAGCTTCTTCAAATACTCCTTCTCTTTTTCTTTGGGAAAAATAAAGCGACCTTCCGAATGAGCCACAGGAACCCTCAACACAGCCTTTCTATCGATTTTTCTCGTGAAGATGCAATTGCCATTATTTTCATGTTTGATGTAAACCCATCTGCAATTATATCCAGACGGAACATTCGGCGCCAAAGCCGCTGTGGGATACTTGCTTACTCCCCTAAAGCCTGGCAGCAAACCCGCCTCAACAAGAACTTGGAAGCCGTTGCAAATGCCAAGGATGGGTCTCTCTTCCTTTACAAAACGTTTTAGGCTAGGGCCAAGTTTGGCAACGATTCCCTTTGCCCAAATGGCTCCAGCCCTCACATAATCGCCATAAGAGAAGCCTCCTGGAAGAACAAGGGCGTCATAGTCAAACAAGCTTTTTTTACGTAGGATTTCGTTGAAATGAACTATTTCCGCTTTTACGCCTAAATCGTTGAAAGCCCGTTGAGTTTCCATGTCGCAGTTGGTTCCGCCGACTCGGAGAATGCAAACATTAATGCTTTGCTTCTGCATGATTAGCCTTCCAACCCGCTTTTCCAGATTCTCCGAAGTTCATCCAATCCAATTTCGAGTAGCGGCTTATTGTTTGAGCCATAAATGGTTAGAGCCTGTTTTTCAGTCACTTTTCCAATTTGGGCGCATGTTATGCCTTTCATTAAGGATTTGAATTCGTTCGCATGTTTTTCTGCAACTTCTAGAAGGAAACGGCTGTTTGATTCTGAGAAGAGAATGAAGTCGTTTCTTTTTTGCCAAGAAGAGTAGGGAACCTTTTTCAAATAAAGTTCCACTCCAAACATGCTGCTTAAAGCCATTTCAGCAGCAGCCACAGCCAAACCGCCTTCAGAAAGGTCATGACAAGCCTTAACAAAGCCAGCGTCAATGGCACTTGTTACTGCATTTATGATTTTTTTTGCTTCCTTAACCCTCACTTTTGGAACAGACTTCCCAATAAAACCCATCAAGTCATAGTAGGCTGAACCGCCAAGTTCTGGATACGTCTTACCAACCACGTAGACATTGTTTCCAGGCGTTTTTAAGTCGAGTGAAACAGCTTTTCTAATGTCTGGAATGATGCCCACAGCTGTTATCAATAATGTAGGCGTTACTGGACCTAGTGGCGACTCATTATAGAGGCTGTCTTTTCCAGAAATGAAGGGCGTTTCAAAGCCTTTAGAAAACTCGTAACATGCTTGGCAGGCTTTCAAAAGGGCGCCAAGTCTGTCTGCATGTTCTGGGCTGCCCCAGGTGAAATTGTCAAGCAAAGCTATTCTTCTTCCGCCAACTGCAACATTGTTTCTTATGGCTTCGTCAATGCAAGAAGCAGCCATCCAGTAAGGGTCAATTTTACCATATTTTGGATTAATGCCGCAAGATATGACCAAGCCTTTCCAAGAATCGTTTAAGGGCTTAAGCACTGCAGCGTCGTTTGGTCCCCCATACTCGCCGTGGAGCGGTTTAAGCGCAGTGTTTCCTTTCACTTCATGGTCATAAGTTCGTATCACTGATTCTTTGCTTGCAATGTTAGGCGAAGACAACAGCTTCAGAACATAATCGCCCAGTTTTTGCGGTTCTGGAAAACTTGGCTCTTCTAGGTCTGGTTCTTTCCATTCAGCTCTTCTCCTAATCCTTGGAGGGCTAAAAAGGAAGGAAATGTCCAATTCTGCAACAAGAGACTCTCTATAATGAATTCTAAGGATTCCATCTTCTGTGAACTTGCCAATCGGTGTGGCTTCCACATCTTCCATTGCGAAGATTTTCAAGGTTTCTGGAAGATTATTCTTTGGAACCGCCAAAAGCATTCTTTCTTGTGATTCTGAAATGTAGATTTCCCAAGGAGCCATGTCTGGATACTTCAATGGAACACGGTCTAACTCCACATGTGCGCCGCATTTAAATCTATGCGCCATTTCTCCAACAGCCGAGGATAAGCCTCCGCCGCCGAGGTCGGTTATGGCTGAAGCCAGTTTCTTGTCTCGGATTTCAATGATGGCTCGCTTAAGCTTCTCTTCCTCTATTGGATTCGCAATCTGCACAGCTGGCCGCGAAACTTCCTCCGATTTTTCAGTTAGTTCTGCAGAGGCGAAAGTTACTCCGTGAATTCCATCACGACCAGTTTTTCCGCCAGCCAAAACAATAATGTCTTCTGGCTTTACATTCTTAACGAATTTGTCCCATGGAAGAATGCCGACACAACCACAGTAAACTACGACATTGCCCACATAGCTTTCGTCGAAGCATACGGCACCGTTCACCGTTGGGATTCCCATGTTATTGCCATAACAGCCAATGCCAGCAACCACGCCTTTAAACAAGTATTTTGGATGCTTAACGCCTAAAGGCAACTGCCCATAGTCATAATTTAGCGGTCCGAAACCCAAAACGTCCATGCACGCTATTGGGTCTGCCCAAACGCCCAATATGTCTCTTATGACGCCGCCTACTCCAGTTGCTGCTCCGCCGAAGGGTTCTATGGCTGATGGATGATTATGGGTTTCAACTTTAACGGCTACTGCATAACCATTTTCAAATTCGATTATGCCCGCATTGTCTTCGAAGACGGAGAGGCACCATGAAGGTTTCAGTTCTTTTGTGACTTTGGCTATGTATGTGTTGAAAAGTCCGTCTATTTGGTTCCTGCCGAAGGTTATCTCTCCCTTGAAAGTCTTATGGAAACAATGTTCTGACCATGTTTGTCCAATTGTTTGAAGTTCGACGTCGGTTGGGTTCCTTCTTTTCCTTGAAAAATATTGTTGAATCACCATCATTTCTTCTAGGTTTAAGCCTAAACCCATTTCTTGGCTAATTTTTAACAGTTTTTCGCCATCAGCCTCTAAGATGTTGATTTCGAAAAGTTTGAAGGGCAACTTATGCTCAATAAAAAGTTGGCTCATTTTATTTCCTCAATCACGTATTGAAAATTGTCCTTTGTAGGGTTCGCCAACAATCGGCGGCACATTTCTTCCACATGCTTCTCAGCCTCTTTTCTTGTCTTAGCCTCAAAAACAACAGTGTAGACCTTACTTACGGCAACTTCCACAACCTTATAGTTAAGCTCCCGTAAAGAACGCGCAGTAGTCTGTCCTTCTGGGTCTGAATGCCCAGGTTTAAGGCTTATTTCTATTTTGGCTTTGTATCGCATATTTATATGCTTGAACAGTTAAAAATTTAAATTTTGTCTACATAAAAATTTAAACAATAGTTTAAAAACTATTGCTTTAGTAAAATTTTTCTGTTTTTATATAAGGCAACAATTCTCTGCGAATTCGTCACGTATCCTATTTCTTCTGCTTGGCATTTGGTTTTTTCTAGGGTGTCAATGGCTTTTTCTGCTTCTGCTTTTTCTATTATGACCGCAAAGCCCCAGCCCATGTTGAATGTTTTCAACATTTCCTCGTCCGTAACTGGACGGCGAATTTCTTTCGCCGTTTTCTGGATTAGTTCAAAAATCGGTTGGGGCTTGAAATTGTTGAATTCGAATCCTATTCCCTTAGAAAACTTCATTAACCTGTCAAATTTGAGGTAGGCGTCGCCTGTTATGTGCACTGCGCCTTTTATTTTCACTTCTTTAGCCAGATTCAAAAAGGGTTTTACATAGATTTTCATGGGTTCTAAAACTTCGTAGACCAGTTCTCGGTTGAATCCGTCTGGGACGTCAAAGGGGTTGTATTTGCCGCCCCACTGTTTAAACAGAATTTTTCTCGCTAAGGTTACGCCGTTGCTGTGAATCCCTGAACTTCTAAAGCCAATCACAACATCGTCTGGTTTTATGTTGTTTCCAAAAATTATGTTTCGGCGTGAGAGTTCGCCCACACATGCAATGACCATGTCAAAGCCTTTTCCTTCGACTAAGCCCCGAATTATTTCAGCAACGTCGCCGATTTCTCCGCTTGGCACGATACATTCGGATTCTTCAGCGGCTTTCACAATGCCTTTCATCCATTCTTTTACGAGGTAAGGGTCGGAAACGTGTGCATGGATGTTGTCTGAGATTGCTATTGGCTTGGCGCCAGACCTTATGACATCGTTCACCGCCAAGGCTACTGCGTCTATTCCTATGGTGTCGTATTTGTTTGCCAACTGTGCCAACAAAACTTTTGTACCGACGCCTTCAATGACCAAGTCTAGGTAACGGTTTCCGCCAATTGGGAAAATGTTGCCATAAGGAAGTTGGACAACCCTCCCATAACGACTAAACTTGTAGGTTTGCCTCAGAATTTTCAACGCAGCTTTTGATTCTGCCCTTAATTTTCTGTTTACTCCTGCTTGGGCGTAAGTGAAGCTTTCCGGCACTTTTTCACCTGTTTATGTGACAATTTCTGAAAGCAAACCTTCTTTCCATGCCCTTCGGATTTCTAGAGCTATCCTATCGCCCATGCTCATAGGTCGCATGTATTTTGCGTTTGCGTATTGGGAGCCTACGCCCATGTGAACGTTTGTTCCGCCTCCGTGACGCAGGGCGACGTCTTGCGTTACTGGAATATGCATGTAAGGTTCTCTTCCAGAAGGAACATCGTATAAGCCGTAATCCACCGCAGTTTTTGCTTCTGTGCCAAGTGTTAGGTCAACTTTCACTGTAGGCTTCAATTCATATTTTGATATTTTATCCCACGTGATTAAGGTTTGGAGACACCAAGCGCCGATGATTCCAGGTGGTTCGTATTGTTTTGTGGCTAGAAGAAAGCGGTCAGCGTATCGGTGCATATCTTTTAAGAGGGATTCCCTTAAGCTCATGGCTACATGCGCAGTAACCTCGAAGGATGGAACCTTCTTAATTTTTTCTTGCACATCCGCTGGTAAACGTTTCACACCGTCCAGTATCGTCTCTCTTCGTTCATCTATGGATAAGAACTGGTTGGCTAGGCATGTCCTTGCCTCTTCAAGGCTGACATTGTAAAGTTTTGAATACCAGTCGTCTACGTCGCCCCACTCTTTTTTGGCGTCTAGAGGTGAAAAGAAGAAGTTAAAATTGGCATGCGGCCCCAGAACGATTTGCTCAACCCTCGCATTTTCCAAGCTTTTTCTATCCAGATTTCCAGCCTTTACTTCACGTCTCACTTTTTCTTCCAAGTCTTGCGAGTCAGCGGCAAAAATGAATTCCCTTTCGAACTCTCTGTGGGCATGTTCTGCCTTCAGCAAGATCGGCTCTTCTATTGGGTTTTTGAATTTTATGCCTTCTTCGTAAACTTCAAACTGGTAGGATTGTGGATAGGGGATACCAGCCTTTTCCGCGAACCAGTAGTAGTCTTTTTCTATTTCGCCCCTATTCTCGATTTTCAACAGCCTTCTTGAGCCAACTATGGGAACTGCAAAGTCGTTTTCGATTACGCTGCAGTTTTCGTCGCCTCCGACGTAGACTGCGAAGGCTCGGTTGGGAATTTGCAAGCATTCCAAATCTATTAGCTGGTCAACATACTTCACTATGTGGGAATACTTTTCTACAATGAATATTATGCTGCGCCAGTCGCCATTCTTCCTCACGTCTTTTAAATCGTTCACAACTTTCAAATCCCTTCTAACAAGCAAGGGTAAATCTTCCACACTTTCGTCTGGTTTACCCACCATCGGGTTTTGAAGATAAATCCTCGCCCTCTGAGGCGTCACGTAAATTATACTTCTTAAACCATAATTCCTTTGACCTTGCCACGCATCAAGGGCTGAATGTGAACCTAAGTTAAGCCCAATCGGCTCCCTATATTTTTTAACGATTTCCTGCATTTCTTCTCTTTCAATAGGCATGAAACCACCTCACACTAGCTTGTGAAAGATTGAATTTTAATCTTTCCCATGTCAGAATTTTCTGCCAGTCAGCCTTTCATAGGCTTCAACATATTTTTTGGACGTTTCAAAAATAACTTTGGGCGGCAATTTCGGCGCTGGAGGCTGCTTATTCCATCCGATGGAAGTTAGATAGTCTCTCACGTATTGTTTGTCGAAGCTAATCTGGTCTTTTCCAACTTCGTATTTGTCTAAAGGCCAGAACCTTGATGAGTCTGGGGTAAATAATTCGTCGATGAGGAGGATTTCGCCTTTGTAGAAGCCGAATTCAAGTTTTGTGTCTGCGATGATTATGCCGTTTTCCTCTGCCTTCTTTGAGGCTTCTTGGTAAATTTTTAGGCAGATTTCCCCTATTTGCTCCGCTTTGTCTTTTCCAATCAGTTTAACAACTTCTTTTTGGCTTATTTCTACATCGTGCCCCACGTCCGCCTTTGTTGTCGGCGACAAGATTGGGGTGGGTAGTTTTTCCGCCTTTTTCAAACCTTTTGGGAGCTGGATTCCGCAGGTGGGTTTCCCTTTTGCGTAGTTTTCCCATGCTGAACCGTACAGGTATCCTCTTACGACAAACTCGATTTTTATTGGGATAGTTTTCCTGACCAAAACTGTTCTTGTGTCCACCACGTCTAGAATGTGGTTCGGAACAATATGTCTTGTTTGGTTAAACCAGTAGGCGGATAGTCTGTTTAGCGCTTCGCCTTTGTATGGTATGCCATCGGATAATATAACGTCGAAGGCGGAAATTCTGTCCGTGGAGACAATGAGTAGTTTATCGCCTAAATCGTATATGTCTCTAACTTTTCCACGCTTAAACAATGGGAGAGGCAACTCTGTTGACAAGACAACGTCCAAACTTGTCATTTAGAGCCCTTTTCAGTTTTCGTCTTCAAGTTTTCCGCTGCTTCATAAACTTTTTCTTCCATTTTCCGCCTAAAAAAGACAATTTTCTCCTGAAGCTTTGGGTTGGATAAAGCTAAAATCTTCAAAGCCATCAGAGCCGCATTTTCGGGCTCAGGAACATAGGCGACAGCAACCCCTTTAGGCGTCATTGTGGAAGAGAAGACCTTAGCCCATCCATATTTTTCCGAGTCTGGGGGACAAGCGATCACTGGATACCTAGTGTTGCCAGCGACAATGCCTGAAAGCGCGTCAGACAATCCAGCCACGGTTATGAACACAATGTTGTCTCCAGTTTTTTCTTGGCTTTGCAAAATGTCTAAAAGTCTTTTCGGAGTCTTATGCGCAGAGGCAACTTCATATTCACATTCAACTGGAAACCCAGCTTCTTGAAGAAAAACGCCGATGCGTGAGGCAAAGGCGAAGTCTTTATCCGAACCCATTAAAACGACAATTTTTTCCTTGGGCATACATGTAAATTGGCTTGAGAAAATTTAAATTTTTATCAATGAAGAAATCCGCTCTCTGAACCTCCAACTTGCTGGTTTGTTCAACATCAGGAGATTTTCTTTGTTTAACAACAATGACAAGAAGTCTACTGCTGATTTGATTAGACGGGGAAAATTTTCTTTGACCAGTCAAAAGGTCTCGTTGGTGGTGATATGTTGGCTGTGGTGATTCGGATTCAGATTCTGAATTCATATGTCTTAAATAAACAGATGCATGACCTTTCGCTTGGTAAGGAAAGTGTCGCAGCCAATTCAGCCAGAGTTTTTCCTACTCTTAGGTATTGACATTTTTTTAGTAATCAGCCTTCTTTCTTGTCTTTTTGATAGGCATTTTCCTGTGGCGCTTCCTTACGTTTATCAGGTGGCTGCTTTGGCTGGTTTTGGGCATTTGCTTGTAAGCAGAGAGTTTCTTTCGTTTTTTGGCGGTTACATGCGTTTTTGGTATAGCGTTATTTACCTTGGCGTGGCTTTGTTTAATGTTGCGGCTGTGAATGTTTATCTTGGTTTTGTGAAGAGGCTTTGGGTTCTGGCGAAGGCTTTTTTGTTGACAGTTACTTTTCCTGCTTTTCTGGCTTCTTCGTTTTTTGTGTTTAGCTATTCGAGCGTTGCCACGCATTCTTTCTTTATTGTGCCGTTTGTTCCTATGGAATTTGTGTTTTTGGGTGTTGTTGCCTTTGACACTTTTGTGGTTGGGTTGGGTGTTTATTTGTTCCTTAAGCCTAGGTGGTATTATATTGCCATTCCCGGCGGTTTGGTTGTGGCGGTAGCTTGTGTTTTTGCGTCTTTGAAGCCTAGTTTGAGCGATGCTTCAGTGATTGGGTCTGGTGGTTTTGTTGTTTTGGCTGTTGTGCTGGGGGTGGCTTGTGTCATAGTTCTGGGGGCAAGCATCTATGTGCTCCTCAGACTCTGGAAAGAAAAACACACGTAAAAGGAGGTGAAAAACAAAATGAAAATAAACTATAAGAAATCGATGAAATTTGTAATACTGCTGCTGTCATCTCTGTTGATAGCTGTTGCAAGCGCCACTGTTTACAACTACATGTATATGACTGGAACAATCGGCGTCGAAGGAATGACACTTGAATGGCGACCAGGTGAGGATAGCGAGGATGCAGGAACCACAATTAATGGAGCAACTGTCACAATGGCACATCTGAAAGGACCTCCTAATGGAACAAGAACTTACAGCGACCCGGTTCGACTTAAAAATACTGGGGCATCAGCCGTAACATTTGATTTGACAATTGTCGGAGTAAGTGGCGCCACAGAACAAATGGACTCAATATATGTTAAAATTTACAGCCTAAACACTAGCGCCCTCATAAACACTTTGACAGTATGGAGTGGAGGTTCCCAAGGAAGTAACTTACAGAATCTTCAGATACCCGGACAAAATGCATGGAGATTCCAATGGGAAATCACGTGGAAATCTACAGCCACAACTTCGCACTCAGTTACAGTTAGCTTAAGATTAGATGTTCCAGCATAGCTTTAAAATCCCTTTTTTCTTTTACTTCCCCTTTATGAGGAATTAATTCATGAAAAAGAGCGTATTTAACTGCAAAGAAAATTGGGTTTTCGCTTGGTTAGCATTGACTCTTTTTCTACTACCAAACTATTCGCTCTCTATAGCGTACGGATTCGTGCAGGATAGCATGAGGTTGCAATCTTATAGCATAGTCGTGGCGCCTGAAGTTGTTCTTCAAAATGGTTTAGACAATGTCAGCTATGTTTATGCTAGTAACACAAGTGCAAAAATCAGCATAAACGCAAGCCCCACTTCTACAACTTATAATTACACTTTAAATATCGTTAATATTAATGTCAGCCAAAACTGGAATGTAAAACTAGAAGTTTTCGAGGCCAATCTCAATAACACGCTTAGCGTTGGCATAGTCATTCATGACGGCATAACGCCCAAGACTCAGATAATAGTAGATAGTGGAATCCTAACCCAAACTCAAGGAGATTATTATGAATTAGCTGGTTCCCTAACCCTCTACATAGGTGTTCAAAACCTTCAGCAAGAGGAGAATGCCCTTTCTCTATTACATGCATATTTGATAATTCAGATACCCAATACATCCATATACACTCTCTACATAATTACTTTCGAGTTTAGCTAACCTGCATGAATTGTTTATTTTCGGTATTGATTTTGGGTTCATATGTGTTAAATAAGCATTCTTCCGATTCTGTATAAAAGTGAGGTGTAGCATGTTGTTTGAAAAGTTGAAGTCTAAAGAGGGCATATCGCCTATTTTGGCTACTTTGTTGTTAATTGTTATCGCAGTGGCAGCCATCATCATAACCTATGCTTGGGTAATGACATACATGGGCGCACAAACAAGCGCAGGCGGAGTGCTTTTGGACGTGGAAAACGTAAGCTGGAATTCTACGGCTAAGAACACAACAATCGTTGTGAAAAACACTGGAACAAGCGACGCGAAAATTGTTCGTTTATACATTGGCGAAACAGCCTCAAACCTTATCGACGTCACAAGTAACACGAACTTAGGCACAGGAAAAACTCTCCCAGTAAACCAGAGGCTTAACATAGTGCTCAGCTGGCCAAACGCCTTTGCTTCCAACTGGACAAATAGCAAGACATACCATTTCAAAGTTGCACCGGAAAGCGGACAACCCAAGGAATTTACTGCACAAGCACCAGCGTAGAAACGCTTCTCATAAAACTCTTTTTAATCACTTCGTTCTAAAGAAAAGCTGACATGATGTGAAATAGCCAATGGAAACGCTCTCTAACGCACGCGTAATCCTTTCCCTAATTTTCCTAGTTTATGCTTCTTGGAGTGATTTTAAGAAGCGGGAAGTTGAAAACTGGGTTTGGATGGTTTTTGCACCCCTAGCCTTCGCATTAACTTTCACGGAGCTTTTTCCTGACTTGCAGTCGTTGCTTTGGTATGCCGTTTCTTTCGGACTCACTTCCTTGTTGGCTGTTTGCCTCTTCTATGTGGGTGCTTTCGGCGGAGCGGATGCTAAGGCGTTTATGTGTATTGCTTTGGCTTTGCCTTTTCCGCCATACACAACCGTGGCTTCTCCAGTTTTCCCTTTGACGGTTTTCAGCAATTCTGTTGTTTTGGCTGCCTTAAGCGTTTTCTACATGATTTTTCGTAATCTTCTCTGGACTCATAAAACAAAGCGGAGGCTTTTTGAAGGTTTTGAAAAGGAGCCTTTTTGGCGCAAGTTTCTAACTTTCCTTTCTGGCT